>NZ_AYSF01000001.1:0-138102 GCF_000498995.1 Geobacillus thermopakistaniensis | reverse complement strand
GAAGGCCGGTGAAAAAAGTACACCCTGAGGCAGGGATTTAGGGGGCTTATGTCGAAAAAGGAAGAAAAATCGTTGGAATGGAGCGTGAGCGGATCATGAAAGCCCCCAAAAACCCTTCGACTCAGCCTCGTCTGTTTCAAGTCATCGACATGGAAGAACTGGTTCCTCCACATCATATCTTGCGCCAAATCAACGAAGCGGTTGACTTTTCCGTCATTCACGATTGGGTGGCTCCCCTGTACACGGAAAAAACGGGTCGCCCGGCGGCGGATCCGGAACGGCTGCTTCGCCTAATGCTGCTCTCGTATTTGTTCGACCACTCTGAGCGGGAGTTGTATGAGATCCTCCCCATGCATGCCGGATACTTGTGGTTTTGCGGTCTCGACTTTGAATCCGTGCTCCATCCGGATCCTCATCACCCCACACTGCCGGATCGAACGACGCTCGTCAAAACACGGAAACGCTGGCGCCAACATGGAATCTTTGACCGGCTGATGACCTATGTGGTGGATCAATGCATCGCGGCGGGGTTGGTCTCGCCGGATGTCCATGCGGCGGCTGACGGCACCCAAGTGCGGGCGAATGCCTCGATCCACAGCTTGCGGGAGGTCAAGCTCGCTCCGGTGGAGACGTTGGAAGACTATCTGGCCCGCACTGCCCGGGAAGATGAACAGACCGAGGCCCGGGATCCGGATGACGACCCACCCTCTCCGTCTCCAAAATCAGGGGAACGCGTCCATGCCGAAGAACGGGGAAACTTCCGTGGAGCCACGTTTTCCAACCGGACCCATCGAAGCGTGACGGATCCGGATGCCCGGTTGTACAAGAAAGGCAAAGGGCAGGAAGCGTATCCTCGGTATCTGGTGCACGACGTCATCGATGTCCAGTCGCGCGTGATTTTATCCAGACGGGCCAGCCTCGCCACTGGAACGGCGGAACGGGAGACGAGTTTGGAGCAGCTGGCCTCGATTCGGTTTCGCCATCCGTCGATCACGATTCGGACCTTGTCCGCGGACAAAGCGTATGGCACCACCGAGTATCTGGAAGCGATCTTCGTTCAAGGCATCACACCGCTCGTGTCGCTGCGCCGCAAGGAGATGGAGGAGATTCCAACCTGGAAGCGCCGGGCGAAGGATCCCGCTCAGGAAGCAAAGCGCCAGGCGAAAGTCCGAGACGTTCAGATTCGCAATCAAGCGAGGCTCATTCAGCAACAGGGCGGCTATCGATCCATTCAAGCCCTTCGCACGCGTTGTGAGCATGTGTTCGCCGAAGGGAAGGAATGTCACGGGCTGGACCGGGCCCGAAGCCGGGGCCTTTACGCCATGGAAGAACAGGCGCTGTTGACCGCCGTCGTGCAAAATCTGAAGCGATTGTGCCGGTTTCGAAAAAAACGAGGGGGGACCGGCTCTTTGGCGTGCGCAAAACCGGAATTGGGAGCAGGAAGTCCTGCTCGTCTTCCCATCCTTTGGCGCCAAACGGCGGGGAGAATGGCCTCNGGGACCGGCTCTTTGGCGTGCGCAAAACCGGAATTGGGAGCAGGAAGTCCTGCTCGTCTTCCCATCCTTTGGCGCCAAACGGCGGGGAGAATGGCCTCCAAAATTCGACATGTGGGAAGTCTATGCCCCATTAATTCACCGGCCTTCTTGGCATCCTGTCATTTTGTACAATGGGAAACACAGAATACGCTAGGCTTGGAAAGGGGGATGCGTTGTGGAAGAACGGGAAGCGACATCATTTTTGGAACAGCTGCGGCAAGAAGGGCTGATCACCGAATCGACGCGTCCGGTTTGGGAAATGATTTTGCCAAGGCGGCTTCGGCGGATGTATGAGGTTTTGAATGAGCGCACCCGCTATATTACCGTCTTGATCGAAGCGGTCGATGACCCGCATAACCAAGCGGCGGTGCTGCGGACGGCTGAAGCGTTTGGCGTTCAAGACGTTCATATCGTGACGGGAAAGGCGCCGTTTTCGCCGAACCGGCTTGTGACGCGCTATGCCGATCAGTGGCTGACGCTCCACCATAAGCCAGATATCAAAACGGCCATTGCCGATTTGAAAAGTCAAGGGTATCAAGTGTATGCAAGCTATCTTGGTGAGGAGACGATTCCGGTTTCCGACATCGATCTGTCCCAACCGACAGCGCTGTTGTTTGGCAACGAGCATAGCGGCGTGTCGGAAGAGGCGCTCCGCTTGGCGGACGGAACGTTTGTCATTCCGATGTACGGCTTTGTGCAAAGCTTTAACATTTCCGTCGCCGCTGCGTTAGCGCTCTATGATGTCACCGAGCGGGCGCGCCGCCAGGCCGGCCGACACTACTATTTATTGCCTGAAGAGAAAAAGGCGTTGTATGAACAATGGATGTGGCAAACGTTAAACCCACGCATTCGCAAACAGTTGCAGCAACAAGGATATGCCATTCAAACGAACGAAGGACAGCTGGGTTCTTTTTCATAAAGAATTCAGCTGTCTTGTTTTATGGCGGGCTTTTCCGCAACTCTCCTTTCTCATCAATATTTCCCTAAACGAGGAAAACAAGTGGCGATTTGTTGAACAATGATTGAACAGTTTGTGACAAATGTTTTGCTGATTTATGAACTTTTTCGCTCATTCGTTTCAAACATTTTCAATTTTGATATGGTAGAGACAAAAGAAAATGCATGGAAGGCCCCGAAATGGTTGGGGCAGAAGAGGGAGGACCGATAGCGATGAAACGGGCGAGATGGCGCGCGGTGCTGGTTTTGCCGTTTTTGTTTTTGCTTGGGGGCTGCGTGGAGCGCACGGCCGTGCTCAATCCGCAAGGGCCGGTGGCGCGCATGCAGTATGATTTGATCATGTGGTCTGTCGGCTTTATGTTGTTCATTATTGTTGTTGTATTTACGTTATTTGCCGTTTTTCTCATTCGTTATCGCGAGAAGCCGGAAAATGCCGGCTATGAGCCGCCGGATGAGGAAGGGAACACGTTGCTTGAAGTCGTCTGGACGGCCATTCCAATTTTGATTGTCGCTGCGCTCGCTGTTCCAACAGTGAAGGCGACGTTTGCGTTGGAAAAGCCGCCGACCGAGAAAGTGAAACCGATCACGATCCATGTGACGGCGGCGAACTGGAAATGGATTTTCAGCTATCCGGAAGAAAACATTGAAACGGTCAACTACGTCCATATTCCAGCCGGTGTGCCGGTCAAGTTTAAGCTGACTTCGGTCGGGCCGATGAACTCGTTTTGGGTGCCGGAATTAGGTGGGCAAAAATATGCGATGGACGGCATGGAGACAGAGCTGATTTTGCAAGCCGATAAGCCCGGTTCCTACATGGGGCGGAGCGCCAACTTTTCCGGGGAAAAGTTCGCCCATATGGAGTTTGAGGTCGTCGCACAAACGGGAACGGACTTCCGCAAATGGGTAAATGAAGTGAAACAAACCGCCCCGAAGCTCGATGAGAAAAAATATACACAAATTTTAAAACCGGGGCTTGTTGGGCGAATGACGTTTTCGAACACCCACTTACAATGGATTGACCATGCGAAACAAAACAGCCATCATGCAGATGGAAAGCCAATGAAAAACGACGATCAAAGCGATGAAGCGATGACAAACAGTCACCATCATGGGGAGTAGGAAAGGAGGAGCGAAAGATGAAATGGAGCGAGTTTTTTGTCACGGGTGAGCCGCTCATTTATGCCGCCGATGTCGCCATCGTCTTGACGATGGTCGGCATTGTGTTTGTGTTGACATATTTTAAAAAATGGAAATGGCTGTGGAACGAATGGCTCACGACGGTGGATCATAAAAAGATTGGCGTCATGTACATTATTTGCGCAGTTTTGATGCTCTTCCGCGGCGGCGTCGATGCGCTTTTGATGAGGGCGCAGCTGACCGCGCCGAACATGAAGTTTCTTGACGCGCAACATTACAATGAAATATTTACGACGCACGGGACGATTATGATCTTGTTTATGGCGATGCCGTTCATCATCGGTTTGATGAACATTGTCGTTCCGCTGCAAATCGGGGCGCGCGACGTCGCGTTTCCATATTTGAATGCGTTAAGCTTTTGGCTCTTTTTCTTCGGTGCGTTGCTGTTTAACATTTCGTTCGTCATCGGCGGATCGCCGGATGCCGGTTGGACGGCGTACTTCCCGCTTGCCGGCAACGAATTCAGCCATGGCGTCGGCAACAACTATTACGCTGTCGCTTTACAAATTTCCGGGATCGGAACATTGATGACCGGGATCAACTTCCTTGTCACGATTTTAAAAATGCGCGCGCCGGGCATGACATTGATGCGCATGCCGATGTTTACGTGGACGATTCTCATTACGTGCGTGCTCATTATTTTCGCCTTCCCGGTATTGACCGTCGCCTTGGCATTAATGACGTTCGACCGCGTATTTGGCACGCAATTTTTCACGATGGCCAATGGCGGCATGTCAATGTTGTGGGCGAACTTGTTCTGGATTTGGGGTCACCCGGAAGTGTATATCGTCATTTTGCCTTCGTTCGGCATTTTCTCGGAGGTCGTTAGCACGTTTGCCCAAAAACGTTTGTTCGGTTATAAGGCCATGGTCGGTTCGATCGTCGGCATTGCGTTCCTGAGCTTTATCGTTTGGGTGCACCACTTCTTTACGATGGGCGCAGGGCCGGCAGTGAACTCTGCCTTCTCGATCACGACGATGGCGATCGCGATCCCGACCGGGGTGAAAATTTTCAACTGGCTGTTTACGATCCGAAAAGGGAAAATTCGTTTTACAACCGCGATGCTTTGGTCGCTGGCGTTTATTCCGAACTTTGTCATCGGTGGCGTGACAGGCGTGATGCTGGCAATGGCCGCGGCCGATTATCAATACCATAACAGCTATTTTCTCATCGCCCACTTCCATTACGTGTTGATCGCGGGTACGGTGTTCGCCTGCTTTGCCGGCTTGCATTACTGGTATCCGAAAATGTTTGGCCATATTTTAAACGAGCGGCTCGGCAAATGGACGTTTTGGCTGTTTATGATCGGGTTTAACGTCTGCTTCTTCCCGATGTATTTCCTCGGGTTGATGGGGATGACGCGCCGCATGTACACGTACTCGGCTGGTCTCGGCTGGACGCCGCTCAACGTCGTCGCGACGGTAGGGGCGGCTTTGATGGGCATCGGGTTCATTGTGCTTTGCTATAACATTTATTACAGCGCGCGCTACGGCGAGCGCGACATGACCGGCGACCCGTGGAACGGGCGGACGCTCGAGTGGGCGACCGCGTCGCCGCCGGTGCATTACAACTTCCCGGTGACGCCGGTTGTCGAAGATGTGGATGCATATTGGGTGATGAAGAAAAAATATGGCGGCTTCCAAGTGAAAGAAGAAGACTTGAAGCCGATCCATATGCCAAGCAACTCAGGACGCCCGTTTTGGATGTCGGTAGCGTTTTTCGTCGCCGGGTTCGGCCTCGTGTTCAAATGGTTTGCGTTGGCCATTGTTGGCGCGTTGTTCATTGTGCTTGGATTGATTCTCCGCTCATTTGAAGACGATGATGGCTACTATATTCCGGTTGATGAGATTAAACGAATGGAGCAGGCGGCGCGAAAGGGGGCGTAACGAATGGGAGAAGCTGCACATCGCTATGATGAAACGCTGCCGTTGGAGTATCGGACACAAGAGAGTCGGTTGAACATATTGGGCTTTTGGATTTTCCTCGGGGCGGAAGTCGCGTTGTTTGCGACGCTGTTTGCGACGTATCTCGTCTTGTTCCAACGGACCGGCTCGGGGCCGACGGCAGGGGAGCTGTTTGAGGTAAAAGACGTTCTGATTGAAACGCTGTTGCTTTTAACGAGCAGTTTTACGTGCGGGTTGGCCATTTTTGAAATGCGCCGCGGCCGCATAAGCGGGCTCATCGCTTGGCTGCTAGTCACGTTGCTGCTTGGTGTAGGGTTCATCACATTTGAAATTCGCGAGTTCATTCATTATGTCCATGAAGGAGCGACGATGCAGACGAGCGCATTTTTATCAAGCTTTTTCGTGCTCGTCGGCACGCACGGCGCCCACGTCAGTTTAGGAATTGGCTGGATGATTTTGATCATCATCCAGCTCCTCCAGCGCGGCTTTACGCCGAAAACAGCGCGGAAAGTGTTTATTGTCAGCTTGTACTGGCACTTTTTGGACGTCGTTTGGATTTTCATCTTCACGCTCGTCTATTTGTTAGGGATGGTGATCTAACCATGGGCACGAACGGCCATCACGAATCATTTCCGTGGAAACATATCATTGGGTTTTTGTTGTCGCTCGTCTTGACGTTTGCCGCCCTTTGGGTGGCGCTCTCATCCGGACTGCCGCTCAAAGCGGTCATTGTCATCATTGTTGTGTTTGCGGTGATTCAAGCAAGTTTGCAGCTGTTTATGTTCATGCATGTCAACGAAAGCGACAGCGGCCGCATTCAAACATTCAACATGGCGTACAGCTTCTTTATCGCCATTGTCGTTGTCGCCGGTTCGATTTGGGTGATGCAGTTTGTGTTGTAAAGCGGGCTGGCCGGGGATTCGGCCGGCTTTTTTCCGTCTCTGAAGGCCAGCGGCATTTCCGCCATCAAAAAGGCTTCTGAAAGCCCGCGGTTTCAATCGTGGGATGAAAGACGGCGTTGCTCAGTAATCCTTTAATGGGATTGCTTAGAGCAACCATTTTTATCTTTAGATGTTGCAGTATAACCATTAAACTGATACAATTAATAATATGGAACAAGAATATCGAAGAACGAAAACAACTGTATCTTTAATTAACTATCATTTTGTTTTCTGTCCGCGTTATCGAAGAAAAGTGTTAGTAGGCAGAGTGGAAGAGCGATTCAAGCAGTTAGTAGAAGAAATTTGCCAAGAGAATGATTGGGTCATCCTTGCTATGGAAGTGATGCCTGATCATTGCCATTTGTTCTTGAATTGTCTCCCTTCTGATTCTCCATCAAATATTATGGCAAGAGTGAAAGGAGTGACTTCCAGACGATTAAGACAAGAATTTCAACACTTGTCTCATTTGCCTAGTCTTTGGACACGCTCTTTCTTCGTTAGTACAGCAGGGAATGTATCAAGTGAAACAATAAAACGCTATGTGGAATCTCAAAAGAAAAGGGGGTGAAGCCATGCCCACGATCACACTCAGGCTGGAACTGCACAACCCAACGAAAGTCAAACAAGACATGTATGAACGGATGACAGAAGTGAATACCGCGTTTGCGAATTGGCTGTTGAATCATCCCGAGCTGAATCAAGCGACGAGCAAAATTTNTATGAACGGATGACAGAAGTGAATACCGCGTTTGCGAATTGGCTGTTGAATCATCCCGAGCTGAATCAAGCGACGAGCAAAATTTTTAAGGAGTTTTCGCTGCAGCGGTTTCCTTCCGCCGTCGTGAATCAAACGATTCGAGAAGTGAAGTCTCAAAAGAAAAACCAGAAAACAAAGAAGTTCCGAACATTATGGTGTTGCTTTAACAACCAAAACGTAAAGGTGGAAAAGAAAGGAGAGTTCTACACGGTTTCATTCCCCACACTGGAGAAACGAATTGGCGTACCGGTCGTCGCGCGTTCCTATCAGGAAACGTGGCTGAATCGGCTTATCAATGGAACCGCCAAACAAGGGGCCGCCAAGCTCTACAAAAAGAGAAAGAAATGGTATTTGGCGATCGCCATCACCTTTGAAGTGGAGCCGCGACACGAAACAAAGGTGATGGGCGTTGATTTGGGACTTCGCTATATCGCCGTTGCCAGCGTAGGCACGAAATCGTTGTTTTTCAAAGGGAACCAATGCGCCTTTATTCGCCGGCGGTATGCCGCCCTTCGGCGCACATTGCAAAGAAATAAGAAACTCCATGCAGTGCGAAAAATCGGAAACAAAGAGTCCCGCTGGATGAAGGAGATGAACCATAAAATCAGTCGTGAAATTGCCAATTTTGCCTTCGCCAACGGTGTTGGCGTGATTCGCATGGAAGAGTTGACGGGGATTCGGAAACGAGCCGCTTCGGTAAAAGAAGCAGGACGAAGCCTTCATTCTTGGGCCTTTCACCAACTGCAAACGATGATTGCCTACAAAGCCGAAAAGGCAGGCATTCGGGTGGAGTGGGTGAATCCGACCTATACGAGCCAAACGTGCAAGTGTGGTCATCGAGAGAAAGCGAACCGAAACGGCACCCGCTTCCGATGTCAAAAATGCGGATACACCCTCCACGCCGACTTGAATGGCGCGATCAACATCGCCAAAGCGATTTCGGGCCTTGCCCCCTAACCTAGCGCATTGGTCAAAGGTGCGTCGCCCATCGGGGTACATCTTAACCCGATGGGACGGGGTGATGGCACACCCCTGAACTTGGGCGTTGTCCGAACCAGAAATGGATGAGGACGCCAACGACCCAAGAATCCCACGGTTTTAGCCGTGTGGAGTGTCAAAATACTTTTGACAAAAACGCTTTCGTCCGCTCGTGCTGCGGGCGGTCGAATAAATCTCCCGGCTTGCCTTCTTCGATAATGTAGCCGCCGTCCATAAACAGGACGCGGTCGCCAACTTCGCGGGCAAAGCCCATTTCATGGGTGACGACAACCATCGTCATCCCTTCATTGGCCAGCTGCTTCATGACCGAGAGCACTTCCCCGACCATTTCCGGGTCGAGCGCTGATGTCGGCTCGTCAAACAGCATGATTTTTGGTTCCATGGCGAGCGCCCGGGCGATGGCAACGCGTTGCGCCTGTCCGCCGGAGAGGGAGTCCGGGTAGGCATGCGCTTTGTCTTTCAGCCCGACTTTGGCGAGCAGCTCCATCGCCTTCGCTTCCGCTTTTTCACGCGGCCATTTGCGCACTTTCATCGGTGCCAGCATGATATTGTTCAGCACCGTCATATGCGGAAACAAGTTAAAGCGCTGGAACACCATGCCCACTTCTTCACGCACTTTGTTTAAGTTCGTGTCTTTCGCTTTTAAGTTGATGCCGTCAATGATAATTTCTCCTTCATCGAAATCTTCAAGCAAGTTTAAGCAGCGCAAAAACGTCGATTTCCCCGAGCCGGACGGCCCGATGACAACGACCACTTCCCCTTCGCGAATATGGACATTGATCCCTTTCAGCACTTCAAGCGATCCAAACGATTTTTTCAACTGGCGTACGTCGATCATTGGGTCGAATACTTCCTTTCAAGATAGTGTAAGAGTTTGCTGAGGGAGAGGGTCAGCAACAAATAAATAAACGCGACCGTCAAATACGGTTCCCAGACGCGGTAATATTGCCCCTGTGCCGCTCTTCCCCAATACATCAGCTCCGGGGCAGCGATGACCAGTCCAAGCGAAGAATCCTTGATCAGGACAATAAATTCATTTGCAAACGGCGGAATCATCCGTTTCAACGCCTGCGGCAAAATAATGTAGCGCATGGCCTGCGCGTGCGTCATGCCAAGCGAACGGGCTGCTTCCATTTGCCCTTTGTCGATGGACTGGATGCCGGCGCGGAAAATTTCCGCCACATAGGCTGCCGAATTGAGCGAAAGCGATACGATCAGTGAAACGGTTGCGCTTGGCTGGGCGAAAAAGATTGGCATGACACCGAAGTGAACGAGTAAAATTTGCACGACAAGCGGCGTGCCGCGGAAAAAGTTAATGTACCATGCAAACGGCAACCGGATGAGGCGGTTGGTTGACATTTTGCCAAGGCCGATGATCAAGCCGAGAATTAAACCCGCAATAATGGCGGCGATCGAAACACCAATGGTCAGCAACAACCCACGCAGGAAAAACGGGGCATATTCTATAATGATATCGAAACGGAAATCCATCGGTTCTCACCTTTCTTATGAAAAAGGCGTAACTTATGGCCAGTTACGCCTTTTTCAATCTCGTGTATTTTCATTGTTATTGGGCTTGTTTCAAGCTTTCGATATTCGGTTCAGTACCAAACCATTTTTTGTAAATTTCCGCGTATTTGCCGCTGTCGATCACTTTTTTCAATGCCTCATCGATTTTTGGTTTCAAATCGCTTCCTTTCGGGAACATGAGACCGTAAAACTCAGATTGGAAGTTTTTCGGGTCAGCAATCGCTTTGATCTTTTTGTCTGGGTTGTTTTTCACGTATTCATTGGCTACCGCGTTGTCTGTGACAACTGCATCAACACCGCCGTTGAGCAAATCCATAATGGCGACGACCGTGTTTTCAAACTTTTTGATATTTTTATTCTCTTTGCCAAGCAATTTCTCTACAGCTTCTTGCCCTGTGGTGCCGTTTTGTACACCCACTGTTTTTCCTTTTAGGTCAAGCGCGTTTTGAATCGGGCTTCCTTCTTTAACCATGATCATATGAGTGGATTCAAAATAAGGAATGGAAAAGTCGTATGTTTGCTTGCGTTCATCATTAATCGTAATGCCTGAGATGCCCATGTCGATTTCTTTGCTTTGCAATGCGGCAAACAGCGGATCCCAGCCGATGTTTCGCAATTCGTAGTCAAGACCGGCTTCTTTCATAATAGCATCGAGAAGATCGACGTCGAAGCCGACAATTTTTCCTTTATCCATATATTCGAACGGAGCAAACGCCGCATCTGTCCCGACGACGATTTTTTTCTTTGCTTCCCCGCCGCCCGATGACGAGCTTGTTTCCGTTGACTTGCCGCCGCAGGCAGCGAGCGCCATCAGCAACGCGGCAACAACAGCCACGAATAAACCTTTCTTCATTTTAAGCATGTTATAAAATCCCCCTTTGAAATCATTGTCGATGAACGATTATCATACTATCAATATTTTTTTGGTTATGCAATAGGTTTTATAAAAATAATTGTTTGAACATTTTGGTATCCACTCCTTAATAAGAAAATATGTATTTTATCAATGGTTTTACCGTGATCAATACAAGTGGATTGAATTTTTATGAAATAATGTTTATGAAAGGGAGTTGCGGTTATGGATGATTCTGAATTTACTAAATATTATATCAGAAAGAAAGAGTTTTGTACATCTTTATTTTAAATTCATTTATTTTATCGAATTTGGAAAAAAATAAATACTATTGTATAAATATTATTTGTTCCATTATGATAAGAGTGTGGGTGACAAGACAACAAAGGAAGGGGAGCACGACATGGTTTTATTTTCAGTCATTGTCTACTTAGTTGGCATGCTGTGGATCGGCTATTGGGCGTATAAACGGACGTCGAATTTGTCCGATTATATGCTTGGCGGCCGGACGCTCGGGCCGGCGGTGACCGCGCTTAGCGCCGGGGCTTCCGACATGAGCGGTTGGTTGCTCATGGGGCTGCCGGGGGCGATGTATATCGATGGAGTGAGCGCCGCATGGATCGTCATCGGCTTGACGCTTGGCGCTTATGCAAACTGGCTGTTCGTTGCGCCGCGCTTGCGCGTCTATACAGAAGTGGCGAACGATTCGATTACGATTCCAGAGTTTTTAGAAAACCGATTCGGGGATGCCACGAAATTGTTGCGCATGGTGTCTGGCATTGTCATTATGGTCTTTTTTACGTTTTATGTATCGTCCGGCCTTGTTTCAGGGGGCGTTCTGTTTGAAAACTCGTTTGGTGTCAGCTACCATACGGGCTTGTGGATCGTTGGCGGCGTTGTCGTCGCTTACACGCTGTTTGGCGGCTTTTTGGCCGTCAGCTGGACGGACTTTGTGCAAGGGACGATTATGTTCATTGCGTTGATTCTGGTGCCGGTGGTGACGCTGTTCCATACAGGCGGGCCAGTAGATACGATTGAGACGATCCGCGACATCGATCCCAACTTGTTGAACTTGTGGAAAGGAACAAGTGTTCTTGGCATCATTTCGTTATTCGCCTGGGGGCTCGGCTATTTTGGCCAGCCGCACATTATCGTCCGCTTTATGGCGATCAAGTCGGTCAAAGAAATGAAAAGCGCCCGGCGCATCGGCATGGGTTGGATGATTTTCTCGGTTGTCGGAGCGATGTTGACGGGTCTTTTTGGAATCGCTTACTTTTCGCAACGCGGCATGAAACTTGATGATCCTGAAACGGTATTTATTAAGCTCGGGCACATTTTGTTCCATCCGATTATTACCGGGTTTTTGCTGGCGGCGATTTTAGCCGCGATTATGAGCACCATTTCATCCCAGCTGCTCGTCACCTCGAGCTCGCTGACCGAAGACTTGTATAAAGTCGTGTTCCGCCGCGCGGCTTCGGATAAGGAGCTTGTCTTCGTCGGGCGTTTGTCGGTGCTCATTGTCGCCATTGTCGCAACGGCGCTGGCGTACACGAAAAACGACACGATTTTAAACTTGGTCGGCTATGCGTGGGCTGGATTTGGCGCATCGTTTGGCCCAGTTATTCTGTTGAGCTTATGCTGGCGGCGGATGACGAAATGGGGGGCGCTCGCCGGCATGGTCGCTGGGGCATTGACGGTCATTCTTTGGACGCAATCCGCCTACTTAAAAGGGCTGTTGTATGAAATGATCCCCGGTTTTGCCGCCAGCTTGGCAGCGATTGTGATCGTCAGCTTGCTGACGAAGGAGCCAGAAGGGAAAGTAGCTGAACAATTTGATCGATTCAAGCAGTTGCTGTCCTAAAAATAGGCAAAAGGGTGTCCCCTTGCGCAGGGGCACCCTTTTTGTCGTTTAGGACTATTTCACTTGATTCCAATCCGGGTACAAGTCGATGCGCCGGTCGCGCCATGTCGCGACCGATCCTTTTTCCCGCACTTTGCGAAGAAGCGATAAGTCGAGGTCAGCCGTAATGACCATGTCGTCGTTGATCTCGCCGGCCGCAAGCACGCCGCCGGGTGGGAACGGGATGTCGTTGGGCGTGATGACGGCCGCTTGGCCGAAATTGGCGCGCATAAAGTCGACCGTCGGAAGCGACCCGACCGTGCCGGTCGTGACGACATACACTTCGTTTTCGATGGCCCGAGCGTGGCAGCAATACCGTACACGGTAAAACCCGTGCCGGTCATCGGTGCACGACGGACAGAAGATGACATCTGCCCCTTTGGCGCGCGCCATACGAACGATTTCCGGAAACTCGATGTCATAGCACGTCAAAATGGCGATCGTCGCTTTGTCCGTTTCAAACACATGCACGCCGTCGCCTGGAGCGATATTCCACTCGTTCACTTCCGTCGGGGTGATGTGCAATTTCGCCTGCTGATGGATGTGCCCATCCGGCGTGAATAAATGAGCGACATTGTACAGCTTGCCGTTTTGGCGGATGACATGCGTGCCGCCGATCAAATACATGCCGGTGTCTTTGGCGAGCGACACAAACAGTTCAGTGTATTTTTCGGTATAATTCGGCAAGTCATCAATCGTCGCTTGCCGTCCGTCATCAAGTGGAATGGAAAGCAATTGGGTCGTGAAAAATTCTGGGAACAAGACGAACTCGGCGTCAAACTCTTGCGCCGTTTTGACGTAATGCGTCACTTGCGCGGCAAACTCGTCAAACGAACGGATGGTGTGAAGATGATATTGGACAGCCGAGACGCGCAATGGCGGCACCTTCCTTTCTATTTCCATATGGCATCTATTTTAGCACCATGCAAACCGTTTGGAGGCATTTGATTTTTCAATATGCGCAGGCCCCGCTCCCTTCCTATTTCAAGGAGGGGAGTTGCGGAAAAAGACAAGGACGAGGTCTTGTCTATTATTGTTCGCCGTAGCGGCGGTACGCACCGTGATGTGTGGGCCCGACGTATTCGTTGAGCGGGAACGAGTGGCGGATGGCGGTGGTGATGAACGCTTTTGCCGTCGCAATGGCGTCTTTCACCGGCCGGCCTTTCGCCAGTTCGGCGGCGATGGCCGCCGAGAACGTGCAGCCTGCTCCGTGCGTATACGTCGTGTCAATCCGCTCCGATTCGAGGAGTTCAAACGTTTTGCCGTCGTAAAGGACGTCAACCGCATAGTCATGCGGAATTTTCCGCCCGCCTTTGACGATGACATATTGGGCCCCGAGTTCATGAATGCGCCCGGCCGCTTCCTTCATGTCCTCGATCGTTTCAATGCGCGGCAAGCCGGAAAGCTGCGCTGCTTCGAACAAGTTTGGCGTCACGACCATCGCTTTTGGCACGAGCGTTTCCCGGTAGCACACCGTATTTTCCGGGTGGAGCGGCTCATCCGTCCCTTTGCACACCATAACCGGATCGACGACCGCATTTTTCAAACCATGCTTTTCAATCGTCCGCGCCGCTAATTCAATGATATCAGTTGTCGGAAGCATGCCTGTTTTTAAGGCATCAATCCCGACGCCGACGATGATCGTCTCAAGCTGGGCTTCGATCGTTGCTAGGTCAACGGGGAACACTTGGTGCGCCCACCGGTTGTGCGGGTCCATGGCGACGATGGTCGTGATCGCCGTCATGCCGTAAACGCCAAGCTCTTGGAACGTTTTTAAGTCCGCCTGCAGCCCGGCGCCGCCGCTGCTGTCCGACCCGGCGATCGTTAATGCTTTTGGCATTGTCATCGCACCCACTCTCCTTTTGTTAATATCATGAATTCACCTTAAGATTGAAACAGTTGCTCTACATCGACGGAAAAGCCGTCAAGTGCACGTGAACATGCGGTGCCGGTTTCTTTCCAGACGCCGGCTTGTTCATATTGTCCATTGTCATTGAGCGAGTAGATTTGCACAACACGATGCATGGGGTTCACGATCCAGTATTCATAGACTCCGTATTGCATATACAAATTCAATTTGAACACGAGATCGTACGCCTGGTTGGAAGGGCTTAAAATCTCGATGATCAGCGTTGGGACGCCGACAAATTTTGTATCCGTTAATCCACTTGGATCACAGATCACGGTTAAATCAGGGACGACAATTTTCTTGCCTTCGATTCGTTCGTTCTTTAGTTCGATATCAAACGGGGCATGAAACACTTCATACGGCTTTCCTTCTAAAAAATGGAACAGTTGGACGTGCAGCCGTCCCGATATGCGTTGGTGCTGGGTCGAAGGGGAGGGAGACATCAACACAGCGCCATCAATGTATTCTAAAACGCGGTCGGTTGTTTCCCGCATGCGATAAAATTCTTCAAGCGATACCGCCTGTTTTCCCGGAACGTTCACGAAATCACCTTCTTTCCAGCTTTCTATTTTCATTATACACTGGCCGCTTTGCCGAACGAAAATGATTTGGCATAACGCAACGGGTGACATACTCCAGCCGCCTACGCTCACTTGCAGAAATGGCGGCCTTGTCGGGTTAGGACGATAAAAAAAGCCGCCCGCTATGAGCGGGCGATCTATGATAAGAATGGGAAGTGATGAACAGGCGGCCGACAGCGCGCGTTGCCGCCTGCGTCCATCACGGTTAGTTGGCAGCCAGCGTTTTGCCGAGCGCTTCGCGGACAGGGACGTAGCGGTAACCGAGGTCGCGGGCGACCGCTTCGTACGTAATTTCGCCGTTGGCGACGTTGACGCCAAGCTCAAGCGCCGGGTTGTCTGTAATGGCTTGGATGACGCCTTTATTGGCAATTTGCAAGGCGTATGGCATCGTGACGTTCGTCAAGGCGATCGTCGAGGTGCGCGGAACGGCTCCAGGCATGTTGGCGACCGCATAATGGACGACGCCGTGTTTGACGTACGTCGGGTTGTCATGTGTTGTGACGTGGTCGCTCGTCTCGACAATGCCCCCTTGGTCGATGGCGACATCGACGATGACCGAACCCGGTTTCATCGCTTTCACCATATCCTCGGTGACGAGCTTCGGCGCCCGCGCCCCTGGGATGAGGACAGCGCCGATGACAAGGTCGGCCTCTGCGACCGCCTCGGCAATGTTCATCGGGTTGGACATGAGCGTCGTAATTTGGTTGCCGAAAATGTCGTCAAGCTCGCGCAGGCGATCCGCGTTCAAGTCGATAATCGTGACATCTGCCCCGAGGCCGACGGCGACTTTCGCTGCGTTCGTGCCGACGACTCCGCCGCCGATGATCGTCACTTTGCCGCGGGCGACGCCTGGGACGCCGCCAAGCAAAATGCCTTTGCCGCCGTACGGTTTTTCTAAAAATTGCGCTCCAATTTGCGCCGCCATCCGTCCGGCGACTTCGCTCATCGGTGTCAACAGCGGCAGCGTGCGGCCGACTTGCACCGTCTCATAGGCAATGGCGATGACGCCGCTTTCTTTTAAGGCGCGTGTCAACTCCGGGTCGGCGGCCAAATGCAAATAGGTGAACAGCACAAGCCCCGGACGGAAGAAGCGGTATTCGCTTGGCAGCGGCTCTTTCACTTTCATCACCATATCGGCTTGCGCCCACACATCTTCCGCTCGCTCGATGATTTGTGCTCCGGCACGGGCGTAATCATTGTCGCTGAAACCGCTTCCAACCCCTGCCTCTTTCTCAATGAGCACCGTATGTCCTGCCTGAACGAACGACAATACGCCAGCCGGCGTAATGGCGACACGGTTTTCGTTATTTTTAATTTCCTTTGGCACTCCAATAATCATGAATATGGTTCCTCCTCATCAAAAGTGGCCTTACTTATAGTATAAAAGAGACGGAACGGGCCGGGCATTGTTCAAAAAAGAGAAAGAAGCGCGTGGGTTTTGTGGATTTCCACAAATTCAACCGCGCGCTTCGTATTTCGCTAATTTAATATCGATGTATAATTTGATTTTTTGATTCATGTCATTGAGATCAAGCTCGGCGATGTCGGCAATCCGCTTGAGCCGATAAGCAAGCGTGTTCGGGTGAACGTTGAGGACGTCGGCGGTTTCTTGCACATTTTCGTTATGGTCAAAAAATGTTTCAAACGTTTTCACCAAGTCGCTGTGATGTTTGCGGTCATAGGCTTGCAATTTCTCAAGCGCCGGGTTGGTCCAGCCTCCTTGCCGTTTTTTTTCAAGCAAAAAGTCAAAAAATTGGTAAATACCGAGTTGGGCGTAGCCGTAGACGCCGTTGATGTCATCCCCAAGCTTCTCCTTCAGCGCTAGCACGGCGAGCGCTTCGCGGTAGCTTTTTTCAATGAGGCGATAGACGCTGTACACGCCGCCAAATCCGCACTGCACATCGTGGATGTGAAATCGTTCTTTCATTTTGGCGGCGAACGATTCGATGAATGCACTCAGCTCTTTCAGCGGCTGGTCGGTTTTGGGCGCCGCCAGCAAAATCACATCGCGGCCGTCGGTCGTATAAAGAAGAATCGGGATTTGCTGAGTCGTCTGCAAGAGATAAGAAATTTGCCGCTCCATTTCGGCGGTCAAATCAGCGGCAAAGCGGAAGACGACAACGGCAAACTGCGGTGCGGTCGGGATTTGCATGGCAGCGAGATGGGCGCGAATCTCGTCTTCGGCCGCGATATGGCTCGTCAGCAACTTCCAAAACAGCTCCTGCACCCGCTCTTCTTTTTTGTTTTTGCGCATATACAGCTGCAACACTTTGTTTTTCGCTGCCTTGGCGGCGAGCTTGAGCCATTCCATCTCCTCAGGCGACAGCGTCCGGTTCGTTTCCAGCACCCAGATGAAACCGATCACCTCATCGTTTTTCCAGATCGAGACAGCGACGCGGCTTCCGAGGCCGACGTCATGAATCGGCGGCACGCGCACCGGTTCGCGGCTTTTGAGCAGCGCCGGGATGGCGCCTTGTTTCCATAAGCTGTTGATCACTTTTTCCGGAACGCGCCGGCTGATGATCGTCGCCGTCCGCGCCGGGTCGGTGTAATCATCATGGGCGCTGTAGGCGATGAGCCGATGGTTCGCGTCTTCGATCGTCACCGGGCATTTCAGCACGTCGCTGACGCGGTCGGCAAACTCTTCAAGGCTGTCAAATTCGCCGCGGAACGGGTCGGTATCATAAGACATATTGACTCCCTCGCATCGTCCATATGATTTGTAGTTTCATTTTATCATAAATGTGAATCCACCACCGTTATTGTATGATGAAAGAAAGGAATGGCTGCGCTTTCTGTCCAAGGAAGGAAAGAAGGAATTCTCCCAAGAATGAAAAAATGGGACATTGCCGTCATTCCCAGCGACGGAATTGGCAAGAAAGCCGTTCCCGTGGCGAACACGAACGTCAACGGCAAATATCCGTCGATGTTTGAACCGGTGCACGGTTCGGCGCCGGATATTTACGGCAAAGGTATCGCCAATCCGATCGGGCAAATTTAGACGGCGAAGTTGATGTCTGACCATTTCGTTGAAGAAGAGCTCGGCGCCCTCTTGTTGCAAGCGATCGAGGATGTCACCTCTGACGGCATCAAAACGCCGGATCTTGGCGGCACGGCGACGACGAAGGAAGTGGTGGAAGAAATTTGCCGGCGTCTGCGTGAGCAAGCCTGACCTGTTCAAAAGGGCAAGCGGCACCGTTTGCAGTTTCCTTCTGTTCAGGTATACTTGTTGTCAGACGAACTGAACAGAAAGGATGACGCCCATTGTTCAAAAAATGGTTTGGCAAGCAACAGCCGAAGGAAGAGACGATCACCGCGCCGCTTGACGGGACGATCATGCGGCTTGAAGACGTGCCGGATCCGGTGTTTGCGCAAAAAATGATGGGCGATGGCATCGCCATCGATCCGGCGGATGGGGATGTCGTCGCTCCGGTCGATGGTGAAATCATCCAGCTCTTTCCGACGAAACACGCCATCGGCTTGCGTTCGGAAGCGGGTGTGGAGCTGCTCATCCATGTCGGCATCGACACCGTGTCGATGAACGGGGAAGGATTCACCGCCTATGTCAAAGCCGGCGACCGAGTGAAACGGGGCGATCGGCTTCTTTCTGTCGACTTGCCGCTTGTGCGCGAGAAAGCGAAAAGCGCGGTGACGCCGATCATCATCACGAACGGCGACGCCCTCGAAAGCCTCGAGAGAGAGGCCGAGGCATCAGCCAAAAAAGGCGAGACGGTCTTATTTCATGTCAAAATGAAATAAGGGCGGCAGGGAAAGGAATTCACCGCCCGGTTTTTTCCGCATCCGGACGACCGAACGATTTTATTTGGAACTCATGGACATCTTCATATGGACATCGAGAAATGGGAATTATAAGATGGGTTGGCACGAGCAAAGTTGCCGAGAGCAATCGCTTTTCGGCGGCTTTTTTATGACTGTTGCGGTTCGTTTTGTGAGAAAATGAGCAATACGGGATTGAATTTACTTCCGTCCCCCTCTATAATGAACAGTAGATGATGTCTTTACATCGATAATGACAGGAGGATACACATGAACGAACCGACGATTTCCCAGCGCAAGCTGTTAAGCATTGCCGGTCTCGGTTGGCTGTTTGACGCGATGGATGTCGGCATGTTGTCGTTTTTGATGGCGGCCTTGCAAAAAGACTGGAATTTGACGGCCGGCCAAGTCGGCTGGATCGGCAGCGTCAACTCGATCGGCATGGCGGTTGGAGCGCTCGTGTTCGGGCTGCTCGCCGACCGGATCGGGCGGAAAAACGTTTTTATTTTCACATTGTTGCTGTTCTCGCTTGGCAGCGGGTTGTCGGCGCTGACGACGACGTTGGCGGCGTTTTTGGCGCTCCGCTTTTTGATCGGCATGGGACTTGGCGGCGAGCTGCCGGTCGCGTCAACGCTCGTTTCGGAGGCGGTGCCGGCTGCCGACCGCGGCCGGGTTGTCGTGCTGCTTGAGAGCTTTTGGGCTGGCGGTTGGCTATTGGCAGCGCTCATCTCGTATTTCGTCATACCAGCTTACGGATGGCGAACGGCGTTATGGCTGGCGGCGATTCCAGCGCTGTATGCGATCTATTTGCGCCTCCGCCTGCCCGATTCGCCGCGGTTTGCGGCCGCGCAAAAAGAGGAGACGGTGTGGAGCAATATCGTCAAAGTATGGTCCGCTCCCCATCGGAAAGAGACGGTTATGCTTTGGTTGCTTTGGTTTTGCGTCGTCTTTTCGTATTACGGCATGTTTTTATGGCTGCCGAGCGTTATGGTGATGAAAGGGTTTAGTTTAATTAAAAGCTTTGAATATGTGCTCATCATGACGCTGGCGCAATTGCCCGGCTATTTCAGCGCCGCATGGCTGATCGAGCGGGCGGGGCGGAAATTTGTCTTGGTCACGTACTTGCTTGGCACAGCATTGAGCGCTTACTTTTTCGGCACGGCCGAGTCGCTCGTCGGGCTGATGGCATCCGGCATTTTCTTGTCGTTTTTCAACCTCGGCGCTTGGGGAGCGCTGTATGCGTATACGCCGGAGCAGTATCCGACGTCGATTCGTGCGACCGGCGCCGGCATGGCGGCGGCGTTTGGCCGCATCGGCGGCATTTTCGGCCCGCTGTTGGTCGGTTCGCTTGTCGCCCAAGGGGTGTCGGTGACGGCCATTTTCACGCTGTTTTGTCTATCGGTCCTTGTCGCCGTTTTGGCGGTCGCGGTGTTGGGCAGCGAGACGAAGCAGCAGGAGCTTGCATGAGGAAAATCGTTGTAAGGGACATTCTCTAAGACAGATCTCTCACGAGAGTTGCGGGCTTTGGTTCGTGGCGCTCGTTAGGGGAGGCACGCCGAAATTGACAAACAAACGGCAGGGGCGGTACCTTAAGGGTAAGCCCCTTTTTTGATTGGCCAAGCTTTTGGTGGGTGTGCGCATCGACGCCCGCGGACGCCAAGGGGGAAAGCCAGTGCGAGAGGCGGTGAATCAATCTTGCGTCCGTCCGTGTCTGTCGTTATTCCGACGTACAATCGCCCGTATCCGCTTGCCGAGCTGCTCGAGTCGTTAAGCCGGCAGACGTACAAGCCGTTTGAGGTCATCATTGTCAATGACGGCGGCGTTCCGGTTCATGATGTCGTCGTCTTGTACCCGGAGCTTGACATCCGTCTCATCGACCGCCGCGACAACGAAGGACATGTCGCGGCCCGCAACGCAGGCGTCCAAGCGGCGCGCGGCGAATTCATCATGCTTTGCGACGACGATGACTTAGTGTTGCCGTGCCATCTCGAGCGGATGGTCGCAGCGCTCGAGCATGCGGACTTCGCCTATGCCGATGCGGAAATTGTCCAGTATCGGGTGGAAAACGATCAGCGCGTCCCATCCGCCCGTTTTTTATTTGCCTATGAGTATGATTTGGAAGCGATGCGGACGTTTTCGACGTACGTCCCGTCTGGAAGCGTGTATCGAAAATCGCTCCATGACGAGATCGGCTGCTTTGACCCGTCTGTCCACCATTATTGGGATTGGGACTTCTTTTTGCGCGCGGCGGTCGTCTGTCGCGTCGCCCGTGTCGCGGCGGCGACGGTCTTGTATGCATTCAGCCCGGACGGCGACAACGTGTCGCGACAGGTAGGCGGCAAGCGGCGCCAATATTTGCGGCGGCTTTGCGAGAAGCATGGGCTCGGCGACTTGCCGGTGAAAAACTTTTGGCTCTTGCTTGACGAGCCGGAAGTCGCGAAGCGCCGGGCGGACACCGAAGTCATTTGGAACGGTCAGCCGATCGTGTCGCGGTTTTGGATGCAAAAAAAGGCAGGATGGCGTTGACAAAAGGTTTTGGGGTTTGTTATGATAGTGGACAAAATCATATATGGATCGCGATGACGGATCAATAGTAGTTAACCCTCTCTTCCCAAGCGAGCCGGGGACGGTGGAAGCCCGGCGAAGATGGTTAATGAAACGGCAGTCCGGAGCGGAAATGGCAAAAAGGGGATGCGTGATTTGCGCATCAACTAGGGTGGAACCGCGGGAGCTACGCTCTCGTCCCTAGGCGTCAGGCCTAGGGGCGAGGGCGTTTTTGATTGGTGGACATCACATTGAAGGAGGATGAACACGATGGCTGTCACAATGGAAGAAATCGTCGCACATGCCAAGCATCGCGGCTTCGTTTTTCCGGGGTCGGAAATTTACGGAGGGCTGGCGAACACATGGGATTACGGCCCGCTTGGCGTTGAGCTGAAAAACAACATTAAACGGGCGTGGTGGAAAAAATTCGTTCAAGAGTCGCCGTACAACGTCGGGCTCGACGCCGCCATTTTAATGAACCCGAGAACGTGGGAAGCGTCCGGCCACTTAGGCAACTTCAACGATCCGATGGTCGACTGCAAACAGTGCAAAGCGCGTCATCGCGCCGATAAGTTGATTGAGAAGGCGCTCGAGGAAAAAGGGATCGAGATGATCGTCGACGGTTTGCCGCTTACCAAGATGGATGAACTCATCAAGGAATACGACATCGCCTGTCCGGAATGCGGCAGCCGCGATTTCACGAACGTTCGCCAGTTCAACTTAATGTTCAAAACGTACCAAGGCGTCACCGAGTCGAGCGCCAACGAAATTTATTTGCGCCCAGAGACAGCGCAAGGCATTTTCGTCAACTTCAAAAACGTCCAGCGCACGATGCGCAAAAAATTGCCGTTTGGCATCGCGCAAATCGGCAAAAGTTTTCGCAATGAAATTACGCCGGGCAACTTTACGTTCCGCACGCGCGAATTTGAACAGATGGAGCTCGAGTTTTTCTGCAAACCGGGCGAAGAGCTGCAATGGCTTGAGTATTGGAAGCAGTTTTGCAAGGAGTGGCTGCTGTCGCTTGGCATGAAGGAGGACAACATCCGCCTGCGCGACCATGCGAAGGAAGAATTGTCCCACTACAGCAACGCCACGACTGACATCGAGTACCATTTCCCGTTCGGCTGGGGCGAGCTGTGGGGCATCGCGTCGCGCACGGATTACGACTTAAAGCGGCATATGGAATACTCGGGCGAGGACTTCCATTATCTCGACCAAGAAACGAATGAACGCTACATCCCGTACTGCATTGAGCCGTCGCTTGGCGCTGACCGCGTCACGTTGGCGTTTATGATCGACGCCTATGACGAAGAAGAGCTGGAAGACGGCACGACCCGGACGGTGATGCATTTGCATCCGGCGCTTGCACCGTACAAAGCGGCTGTCTTGCCGTTG
This sequence comes from Geobacillus thermopakistaniensis, assembly GCF_000498995.1. NCBI lineage: Bacteria > Bacillati > Bacillota > Bacilli > Caryophanales > Anoxybacillaceae > Geobacillus > Geobacillus thermopakistaniensis. Next base: position 115,323 of record NZ_AYSF01000001.1, on the reverse strand, counting down.
TCGAAAAAGCTCGCTGATGGGGCGCGCCGCATTTACGAAGAGCTGGCGAAACATTTCATGGTCGACTATGATGAAACCGGCTCGATCGGCAAGCGGTATCGCCGCCAAGATGAAATCGGCACGCCGTTTTGCATCACATACGATTTCGAGTCTGAACAAGACGGCCAAGTGACCGTGCGCGACCGCGACACGATGGAACAAGTGCGGTTGCCGATTGGGGAGCTCAAAGCCTTTTTGGATGAAAAAATCGCTTTTTGATGACGGGAACGCCGGGGCATTCGTGAGGCCCCGGTTTTTTATCGGCTTTTTTGCCAAACAAGGAAGCAGGCGATTGAAAAAAGTCTGGAAACGGAACCGCTTTTATAGTTAAAATTTCAAAAAACCATCGAATTTCCGCCGCATAAATGGTAAAATAGAAGCATAGACTAGTTCCTGCATCCTGCACGAATCAAGGGGGTTAGCCATCATGGAAGGAAAACCGATCTATTACGATGGCAGTGGCCATCAGCCTAGTGACGCCGGCGAAAACGCCGCGAAAAACGAACCGTTTACGTTGACGGATGAAATAAGAAAACAAATTAGCGGCAATCCGTTTGCTGTTGAACAAAGCGAATAACCGATCCGCACGCCAATTGCCTCAAGGGCAATTTTCACCGTCTCCGCCGGCGCGGCCGGCCTCATGATGTCGATTTCAAAATTGCATGGGAAATGACCGCGGTTGAGGACGCTCTCTGTTTAGAGAGCGTTCTTTTTGTTGTTCCGGCGGCGGAAGCGAAAATGAGGAGGCGGCGACGTTCGTATGCGATTGATGTCCAACGTATGGTATAATAAGCCATATAGCCGTGAGGAGTGGAGGTTCACCATTTGTGAACAAGGATCAACGATATCAGCCAGCGCGTTGGCACGGCATGGCGGCAACGCTGGCGGCCGGGCTGTTTGGCGTGCTTCTGTTCGCTGGCGGTCAGCTGCTGCTTTTACCCGAATTCTATCATCCTATTCATCTTTCTTTAGGGTTTGCCGCTGTCGTCGTCTGTTGGCTTGTCGCCTTGCAAGGATGGGCTGTATTTCCGCATACGCTGTCAACCGAGCGGCTCATGATGGGGGCGTTGTTTTTTTCTGCGGGGGCGCTCTTTTCTGTTCATTTTGTCCTTTCCTTCACAGAGGATGACGTTTTGGCGGCGCTATTTTCGCTCGCTGCCCGCTTTACGCTTGCTTGGGGGCTGCTCTTTCTCTTTTTACGGCCCGATGAGGTGATGGAACGGCAAAGCGGGCAACGCTGGCAGGCGTTTTTGGCCGCGTTTTTGTATACGGCGGCTGTTAGTTTGTTCATCCATATCACGTCCCTGTTTTGGCCGGCGCATGGGACGAGCCGCTGGCCGTTTTGGTGGCGCGCAGGGGAAGGAGCGGTCGGTTTGCTTGATGCAGCGGCGGCCGTGTTCGCATGGCGGCGTTTTCGGCAAGGGAGGGCTCCCGCTTCCCTATACTGGTCTATGGCGCTTCTATTATTTGCCCTCGGTCAATGGTTGCTCATGCTTGGCAGCGGGTACGGGCTATGGGGGCAGCTTTATGAAATGGCTGGATTTTTGTATGTCGTGCGTGCCATGTATATGGAAACGGTGGAAAAGCCGTACGTGGAGCTGAAGCACCGTGAACAACAGCTCGAGATGATGGCGAATGCCCTTGGAGAAGGATTGCTGATGGTGAATCGCGACGGGCAAATCGTTTGGATGAATCCGGAGGCGAGCCGGTTGATCGGCGCCACTTTGGAAGAGGCGAAAGGCAAGCCACTGTTTTCGTTTGTCTCGCTCGCGGGGCCAGACGGCGACAAGTGGGATTGGAAGCAGCTGCGCCGCGTCGTCAAACGGCTGAAAAGCGGCGAGGTGATTCGCGTCGAGGAGGAGCCGTTTCGCCGCCGCGACGGCGTCTGCCTGCCAGTCGGTTATACGCTGGCGCCGGTGTTGGAAAACGGTGCGCTGGCGGGGCTTGTCGCCGTCTTGCGCGACATGACGGAGAAAAAAGAGAAAGAGCGGCTTGAGCGTGAACGCGAACAACTCGACTTTGAACTGTCGCTTGCCGCAAATATGCAGCGGTCGCTTTTGCAGACATCTTCGAAAGTGAACTTGCCTTCGTACATCGACATCGGTGTCCTCAGCGTCCCTGCCCGAGTGTTGAGCGGCGATTTTTATCACTTTGCTGTCCATCAAACATCGGTGTCCGTCGGCATTGCCGATGTATCGGGAAAAGGCATTCCAGCGGCGATGCTCATGACGCTGATGAAATTTATTCTGGACCGGACCGTCCATTACGGAACACAGCCGCACGTATATCTTGACCTGCTGAACCGATTCGCCTACGACTACACGGAGCCGTCGATGTTTGTCACGATGTTTGTCGGCAATTACAACGAAAAAACACATACGTTCTCGTACGCGTGCGCTGGACACGAACCGGCGCTTTGGTATCGGGCGAAAACGAAGCAATGCGTGCCGCTAGGCGCCAAAGGCTGCGCGCTCGGCTTGTTTCCGCAATTTTCATTTGAGACCAAATCGGTTGTGCTCGAACCAGGCGATTTTGTGCTGCTGTACACCGACGGGGTGACGGAAAAGCGTACCGAAGAGGCGGACGATGACTTTTCCGTTCTCGCCGCGATGGTCGCCCGCGTCAACCTTGATCAGCCGGCGCCGGAGATCGTGCGCGAGTTGTACGAGCATATTCAAGCGTATCATCAATACGAACAAAAAGATGACCAGACGTTGTTGCTGCTGCGCCGCCGCTAGCATGGGCAGTTCGACCGCTTGATGCGTAAGGCGGCGCGATGTTTGACCGTTATGGCGAATAGGCGGCGAGCTGCCGCTTCAATTTCGCGATGGCCCGCTTTTGAATGCGGCTGATTGTCATTTGCGAGACGCCGAGCCTCTCGGCTAACGAGCGCTGCGTTTCCCCGCGCCGGAAGATGGCGTCGATGACGATTTGTTCTTGCTCGCTCAGTTTGCCGATCGCCTGCTCTAAATCCATTCGCTCGATCAGTGACTCGATTTCGTTCGCTTCATCAGCGACGAATTCACCGATCGTCGTCGCATCCTTTTCCCCATCTTGCACCGGGGCATCGAGCGAAACGGCTTGGTAATGGTCCCGTCCGGCCAAAATTTCGATCGTTTCTTCGACCGATAAGCCTAAGTGGCCGGCGATCTCATCGAGCGTCGGCGAACGCTCGAGCTTGACGGTCAGCTCATCGATCGCCTGCTGCACTTTGCTTCCTTTTTCTTTCACCTTGCGCGGTACTTGGATGTACCATGCTTTGTCGCGCAAATAGTTTTTCATATAGCCGATCAAGCTTTTCATGGCGTATGACTCAAAGCTTGCACCTTGGCTCGGGTCATAATGATCGAGGAGGCGCAAAAACGACAGCCGTCCGATCTGAAACAAGTCTTCGTAAAAGTCAGGGCGGCTGCGCGCCATTTTTTTCGCTGCGGCCGCAATGAGCGGCTCGAAGCGCACGAGCAAGGCGGTCGCCGCTTCTTCCGTTTTTGTTTGTTGATAGGCGGAAATGAGGGCGTCAAGCTTGCTCTTGGACAGAGGAGGGGGATATACAGTCATGGGCATGCTCTCCTTCGCCGCGATGGCGGAATTTCGTCAGGCGGACTTCCGTTCCGCCCTTTGTGGTGACGGTGACATCGTCCATGAGCGCTTCCATCAAAAACAGGCCGAGGCCGCCAGCTTTGACGTCTTCAAGCGGCTTCGCGGACAGGGGCGCTGCTTGCTTGGCCACCCGTTTGTAATCAAACCCTTTGCCCTCGTCTTTAATGATGATTGAAAGTGCATCGGCGCGCATCTCAAAGCGAAGATGAATGACGCCGCCCCTTCCGTTGTACGCATGCAAAACAGCGTTGTTGCACGCTTCTGAGATGGCCACTTTCATATCTTCAATCTCTTCATAGGAAAATCCCATCTTGGCGGCCAGCCCGTATAGCGTCAAACGAGCGACATCGATAAACTGCGCATCAGCAGGAATCGACAGCTGTACGACGGTTTCATGCTCTTTCATGATTGCCCCTCGATCCTTTCTGTCGTGTCATTCATTGTCGAAAACAAGTAGGATACGCCGGTTAAATCAAACAAGCGTTGGACTTTCGGCGGCACGTTCTCAATCATAAACGGCGCTTCTTGTTTTTTGCGTGTTTTCAGCAGTGCGACAAACATCCCGATGCCGGTGCTGTCGATATACGACAACTCTTCAAGGCGGATGACGAGCGGCTTCGACGCATCGCCAGCGAGCGGCTCGACGGCGCGTTGAAACTGTTCGGCCGTCGCTAGATCAAGCTCCCCTTTTATGTATACAACATGCCGATCCGGCTGTTCATCATGCACGATATGAAATCGTTTCCTGTCCATAGCCGTTCACCTCACATAATCAATGAGTTAGCTGGATGATGGTGCGGGAAGGTTGTCCACCTTGCAATGTTTACACTCCTATACCCATATTTTATACTATATGAAACAGGAAAGGGCAGGGGAACGCGATGTTCACAAAGTGGAAAGAATGGGCAAGGGCGCTGAAACGGGAAATTTTTGTCTTGTATTCGGCCAGCCGCGATCGGCGCATCTCTGTCTGGCTGCGGCTCTTTATGCTTGGCGTTGCGGCGTATGCGTTCAGCCCGATCGATTTGATTCCCGATTTCGTTCCGGTTCTTGGGTATATCGATGATTTGTTGCTTGTGCCGCTAGGCATTTACTTGGCGCTGAAATGGCTGCCGAAAGACATCGTCGCCGAACACCGGGCGCGGGCGGAAGAGCTCGCCAAGCAAGGCAAACCGACGAATTGGGCCGCTGGGGCGCTGATCATTTTTTTATACGTGTTGCTTGGCGTCTGGCTGCTCCGCTGGTTGATTTCGTGGATATTTTGATCTTTCCCTCAATTTTTGATGGCTGAGGCAGGGGATTGGCGCATTTCCTGTTGGGGAAACAGGTTTCGCTGTGGTTGCCTCAATCTGAACATTCACTTCGCTTTGACGCTGGGGTCTTTTTGGTTACAATGATAAAAGGAAAAAGCCGATGGCAAAGGAGTTGCTCGCAATGCCGATTCTCAAAAACGACTGGGCTCCGCTGCTTGAAGAGGAGTTTCAAAAACCATACTACTTGAAGCTGCGCGAATTTTTAAAAGTGGAGTACCGAACGCGGACGATTTATCCGGATATGCACGATATTTTCAACGCCCTTCATTATACACCGTATGCAAACGTCAAAGTCGTGCTGCTCGGGCAAGATCCGTACCACGGCCCGGGGCAGGCGCACGGGTTGAGTTTTTCCGTCAAGCCCGGCGTACCGGTGCCGCCGTCATTAGTCAACATCTTCAAAGAGCTGCATGATGACCTTGGCTGCTACATACCAGATAACGGCTATCTCGTGAAATGGGCCGAGCAAGGGGTGTTATTGTTAAACACGGTGCTGACCGTCCGCCGCGGCCAGGCGAACTCCCACCGCGGCAAAGGGTGGGAACAATTCACCGACCGCGTCATTGAACTCGTCAATGAAAAAGACGATCCGGTCGTCTTTTTGCTTTGGGGCCGGAACGCTCAGGAGAAAAAAGAACGGATTACGAATCCGCGCCATCTGATTATTGAAGCGCCGCACCCGAGCCCGTTTTCCGCCGCGCGCGGCTTTTTCGGCCATCGCCCGTTTTCGCGGACGAACGCGTTTTTGATGAAATGCGGACGCGAACCGATCGACTGGCAAATCGAAAACATCGGCGTCCGTGCTGAATAAGGAGGAGAGAATGATGTCCATCTCGTTTGCGGCCGTTATCGCCAAGATGGAAGATGAGCTGCGGAAAGCGAGGTCCACGAACGACCTGCAGCGGGTGCGTGAACACGTCGCCGCCATTCGCGTTTTATGCGATTTGATGTTGGAGGCAACAAGCCATCCGCAGCCGTCCGCTTCGTCTGCCGCAGCCGGGCCGCTTGTCGTCGGCGGGCCGATTTCGGTTGCTGGCGGGCTTTCGCTTGGAGCCGTTTCTGTCGGGGGACGCTCCCCTGACATTGACGATGAGGCGAACGGAGAGTCGTTGCTGGATTTCTGAGAGTGGGACAGCGAATCCCCGTGGAACGGCCTTCTCCACAGGGATTCTTGATCAACAGAACTCCTTTAAACCGCTTGTCCTTGTTTGCGCCAAAGAACAAGAAGCGGTTCTCCGGCTTGGATGCGGGTCTTGTCGGTAGCGCTCCCCATTGACCGGTTCTGTCGAGTGAAGTGGCTGACATACATTAGTAATTTGTTGTCGGGGAACATTCCCATTATTATTAATGAATGAGGGAAAACAATCTTTCATTAGAAAGGCGGAACAGCTATGAAAACATTCATCCTTCTCGGCGCGCTCAATGCGTTTTTAGCCGTCGCATTGGGAGCGTTTGGCGCGCACGGGCTGGAAGGGAAGATTCCGGATCGTTATTTGGAGATTTGGAAAACGGCGGTCCAATACCAGATGTTCCACGCATTAGGGCTGCTTGTTGTCGGATTGCTCGCTGGCAAGGCGCCGAATGTCGGGCTGATCGGTGCGGCGGGCTGGGTGATGCTGGCGGGGATTGTGCTGTTTTCCGGCAGTTTGTACGTATTAAGTGTTACGCAAATCAAGCCGCTTGGCGCCATCACCCCGTTTGGCGGCGTCGCCTTTTTAATCGCTTGGGTGATGATCGGATATGCGGCATTAAAATGGTTGTAAACGGAGCGCAGGAGCGGAGCGCTCCGTTTTTTTGCCGCCGTCCCTCTCCGCTCTATAGCGAAAGCCATAGACTCAACGTCAACAACAGTCCAACGGCCCAATGATGGCGGGCGGCCCATTTCATGCCGCTTCTTTCCTCGGTTCGACTAGCGCCGGGGCGGAAACAGAGACGAAGCCGGATGGCAAGCGGCATCGCGAGCCCTGTGACCGCGGCAAGCAAAGGAACGATATGCCAAACGATCAAAGCAGCAATGGACAAGTAGGCGGAGACGAGAAGAAGCCCGAGAAGGCGCACGGCGTTGTTCCGTCCGAGCCGGATGGCTAATGTGCGGCGAAACGGCCGGTCTTTTTCGATGTCGCGGATGTTGTTTGTCAAAATCATCGAGGCGATCAGCAAGGCGAACGGGATGGACAAGGCAAACAGAGCGGTGTCTGGAACATGCCCTTGTACGGCATAAGCGAGTGCGGTCACGACCGGCCCCATGCAAACGGCGGCGGTCAACTCACCTAAACCGAGCGAGGCGAGCGGACGCGGCCCGGCTGAGTAGGCGATCCCGCAGATGATCGCTGCGGCGCCGATCCACGCGATGGCTGGATCGCTTTGCCACGCCAAGTACGCGCCTAACGCAACCGCGACGGCCAGCATGGCGCCAGCAACGGCAGGGATCGAGCGATGGGCAGGTCCATGGCCATGCCCGTTCGTCCATTTGTCATCGTCTTGGCCGCGCAACCGATCAAAATAGTCATTCAGCATGTTGACGGCTGACTGAATCAGCACAGAGGCGGCTAACATCGCCAGCAGCACCTCGATCCGAACGGCGCCCTTTTTCGCCGCCAGCGCGGTGGCGGCCAGCACAGGGCTGATCGTTCCGCTCCATGTCGGCGGGCGCATTAAGTGAAGCCATGAAAAACGGTAAACCCAATGCCGATCTTCTTCACGATGTTCATATCGCAATGCGAACCCCTCGTTTCCGTTAGGAGAGTAAAAGCATGCATACGATGAGCACGACAAATCCGGCCGCTTCGACCGACTGAACGGCAATGATCGAGGTCATCGCTTTTTTTAACGGCGCATCGTCACCGCCATTGGCTTGGCGCCAAAGGTCTTCATTGGAAAACACCGTCATCGCCTTGCGGTAGCCGACGAACATCCCCCAAGCGAGCGTTGCGATGCCTGTGAGAAGGGCGGTCAGCCATACACGGCCATAGGCGGTCTGCCATACATCTGCCCAACGGTTGATCGGTCCGGCGGCTGTGCCAAGCCATATGCCAGTGGCGATGACGACGGCACTTGCCGCGGCGAGCGGCCGATGCGACCACTGCATGAGCGAGCGGAAAAATTGCCGGCGCTCAAGAGGCGGCATGAATTGGGAGGCTGGATACACTGCCCAGCCGATGAATGCCACGCCCCCCACCCACATGATCGCCGCGATAAGATGTACCCCCAGCAGGAAATCACGCGACGTCCAAACCATCAGTAGACACCTCTTTTGTGTCATTTACCACCATTATATAAGGCCGTGTAGTAGCAGCTTGTGATGGCCATCACGTCAACCAAAAAAAGAAGGTTGCCATCGGCAACCTTCTTGTCAAAAGACAGTTTTTCCGTTTAGCGTGGAGAATACGTAGCAAGCGGTGTTGCGGCTGTAGCGCCGGCAAACGGATATTCGTAGGCGATTTCTCCTTCAAACGTGACATAATCGAGGTAAATCATCGGGATCAAATAGCGTGTGCCTGTTTGTGGGTCGCTTAAAATGACATGGTCACGTCCAGCCGCTTCAATGACGCCGCGAAACACCTTGGCATTCCACTCACGGTTGTTTTCAAACGTCGCATAGATGGTAGCGACTTTCCCTTTGTTTAACCGCAAAATGTTTTCAATGTACGACTCTTCGAGCGGCAGCATCCCCGGGATCGCCGCTCCTGCCGCCGCAGGCGCAGCGGCGGTGGTCGGCGTCGGTGTCGGGGCCGTGAACGTCGGCGCCTGCAAACCGAACGTCGGAGCGGCGGCTGTCGCCGGCGTCACGGTTGGAGCGGCAGCCGCTTGCGGATAGTAATAATACGGGTACGCCGCCGGATAGTACGGCTGCGGATACGGATAGCCGTATGGATAGGATGCATACGGTTGTTGCCGTTCTTGACCGAACGGCGAATAATAAAATGATTGTTGCTCCTCATCAGGTGGATAAAATTGATTTTCTGGATTGTTCGGCATAAAGAACCCTCCTCAATATTAAGAATAGACGCGTGGGCAGTCGGATGGAGTCGGTGCAAAAAAGCAATGCGATTTGTAGCGGCCGACGTTCCACTGGCCAAACCATTGCGGTGGGCACGGTTGGCCTTCAGGTGGTTTAAAAAACCAAAGGGCGTTTGTCGCTGGGTGGTAGCGCCAACCGCGGAGCACTTGGCGGGCTAGGCCGATGTCCACTTCGCGCGCCCGTTGGTAAAAGTACCCTTTTTGCACCGCCTCAAAACCGCCCGGGCTTTGAAACACCATTTGCCGGATAGAGCGGATGCCGCGGAAGTCAAGGCAGTCGGCGATGACGCGGTTGACGCCGACGTTGCCGACCATGAGCATCCCAAGCCGCCCGTCTCCTTCCGCTTCAGCTCGCATGAGCCGAGCCAACAACTTTACTTCCTCTTCTGTGTGGGCTACAATGGAGGGAGCGATCTGACCCATATCGTCACCTCAGTCGTTGTGAATTTCGACAGTAATAGGCTATTGGTGGAACAAGAAAATGGTGACACACGAATAGAATGTTTCTGAAGAGATTTTCTGTTTTTATGTGTATGGAGCGGTCAGGCCGCATATGACAGAAAAGCGGGATGATTGTCCAAAAAGCAGCGAAAACGAAGCAAAGCCCCGTATCGTTCGGGGCTTTGCTTCATACATGGAGGAAAGAAGGCACCTTTTCCACCGGCAGCCGGGTGCCGACGAAAAATGAGCCAAATTCGCCAAAGCGGGCGCTCACTTCGTCAAAGCGCATTTCATATACGAGCTTTTTGAACTGGAGTGCATCATCCGAAAACAAGGTGACGCCCCATTCAAAATCATCCAAGCCGACGGAGCCGGTGATGATTTGCGTCACTTTGCCGGCGTACTTTCGGCCGGTCATGCCGTGGGCGCGCATGAGTTCGCGTCGCTGTTCCATCGATAACATGTACCAGTTGTCGTTGCCTTGGCGCCGCTTGTCCATCGGGTAGAAGCAAATGTAGTTCGTTTTCGGCAAAATCGGATACAAACGGCGGCGCACCTCTGGAATTTGGTACGGATCTTCGCTGCCGGACGCCAAGTAGTTGCTCAACTCCACGACCGAAACGTACGAATACGCAGGTAATAAATAGTCGGCGAGTTTCGTTTTGTTAAGCGCTGTTTCGATTTCATGCAGCTCATCCAGCGTCGGCCGCAAAATCATGAACAAAATATCGGCTTTTTGCCCGACGATCGTGTAGACGGCATGGCTTCCTTGCTTCTCGCTTTCAGTCGTCTCCCATTGGTCGACAAGCGCTAAAAACTCACTGATCGCTGCCTCGCGCTCTTCGTTCGGCAGTGTTTTCCACGCGCTCCAGTCGATCGTGCGGAAATCGTGCAAACAATACCAACCGTCCAACGTTTGGGCCGCTTCGCTCATCATCGTCACTCCTTATCAACAAATTGTACAGTATCACTATATCACAGTTTGCCCAAAAAAGCGGCTATCAGCGTATCAAAGTGGAAGTAGACTGAATTGTGGCAAAAGGTGAATTATTTGTTGTAAAGGCTTACCTGCGTTGCGTTTCTGGCGAGAAGCGGTATGCTTAATAGTGGAAATGGCTTGTGGATGCCGAAATGAGCCGGGTGCGCTTTAACCGGGGCAGGCTGGCCTAGCATAAGGAGGATTGGATCGTGACAACCGATTTATTTACGGCATTAAAAGCGAAAGTAACCGGTACGGGTCGAAAAATCGTGTTTCCCGAGGGAACCGATGACCGCATCTTAACGGCGGCGAGCCGTTTGGCGACGGAGCAAGTGCTGCAGCCGATCGTCCTTGGCGATGAGCAAGCTGTGCGGGTGAAAGCCGCGGCGCTTGGCTTGCCGCTTGAAGGGGTGGAGATTGTCACCCCGCGCCGCTATGGCGGGTTTGATGAGCTGGTTTCGGCGTTTGTGGAGCGGCGCAAAGGGAAAGTGACAGAAGAAACGGCGCGCGAGTTGCTTTTCGATGAAAACTATTTCGGTACGATGCTCGTTTATACGGGAGCGGCCGACGGCCTCGTCAGCGGGGCGGCACATTCGACGGCGGATACGGTCCGACCAGCCTTGCAAATCATTAAAACGAAGCCAGGCGTTCGCAAAACGTCCGGCGTGTTCATCATGGTGCGCGGCGACGAAAAATATGTGTTTGCCGATTGCGCCATCAACATTGCTCCTAACAGCCAAGATTTGGCTGAAATTGCGGTCGAGAGCGCGCAGACGGCGAAAATGTTCGGCCTTAAGCCGCGCGTGGCGCTGTTAAGCTTTTCCACGAAAGGGTCGGCCTCGTCGCCGGAGACGGAAAAAGTCGTTGAGGCGGTGCGGTTGGCGAAGGAAATGGCGCCGGATCTGATCCTAGACGGTGAGTTTCAATTTGACGCCGCGTTTGTGCCAGAGGTGGCGAAAAAGAAAGCGCCGGACTCGGTCATTCAAGGGGACGCAAATGTCTTTATTTTCCCGAGCCTTGAGGCAGGCAACATCGGCTACAAAATCGCCCAGCGCCTCGGCGGTTTTGAAGCGGTCGGCCCGATTTTGCAAGGGCTGAACAAACCGGTGAACGACCTATCGCGCGGCTGCAGCGCCGAAGACGCCTACAAGCTCGCGCTCATCACCGCTGCCCAGTCGCTTGGGGAGTGACGGGGCTGCCGCTCGATAAAAACGAGGGAGGCATGCGCCCCTTGTCCTTTTTGCGCCATTTGCTAATGGCGATTATGTTATAATGAATAGAGTTGGAATGATCTATGCAAGGGGTTGCTCGCGATGGGCCATGAATTGCTGCGGCAGCCGAAATGGCGGGTCATCGACCAGTCGCATTTCGGTCCGCTGTTTGATGCGAAACAATCGTTTGCCATCGATGATGCATTATGCACCGCGGTTGGTGCGGGACAGTCGGATGCGGTCGTCCGCACGTGGGTGCATGAGAATACCGTCGTCTTAGGCGCCGCTGATACGAAGCTTCCGTACATCGATGAGGCCATTTCGTTTTTGCGCCAGGAAGGGTATCGCGTCGTCGTCCGCAATTCCGGCGGGTTGGCCGTTGTCCTTGACAGCGGGGTGTTGAATATTTCGCTCATTTTTCCGGAAACGAAAAACACGATTGCCATCGAGCAAGGGTATGAGGCGATGTACGCGCTCATGGCCGCCATGCTTGCCTCATACGGCGCCCGCGTTGAGGCGGGGGAAATCGTCGGTTCGTATTGCCCGGGGAGCTATGACTTGAGCATTGGCGGCAAAAAATTTGCCGGCATTTCGCAACGTCGGGTGCGCGGCGGCGTTGCCGTGCAAATCTACCTTTGCGTCAACGGGAGCGGAGCCGCGCGGGCTGAGCTGATTCGCCGCTTTTATGAGCTCGGCCGCCAAGGAGAGAAAACGAAATTCGCCTACCCCGATGTTGTCCCAGCTGTCATGGCGTCGCTGTCTGAGCTTCTCGGCTGCGAGTTGTCGATCGATGAGCTGCTTGTCGCCCTTTGGCGCACGCTGCAGTCGTTTGGCGGCGAGCTATATTCGTCTGCCCTCGAGAACGGCGAATGGAATTGGTATGAGCAGTATTGGGCGCGCATCGTCGAACGAAATGCCAACGTATCTTCAGGAGAGCCGATGAGAGAAGTCGAGCCGTAAAGCCCTTTTCGCTTCGATAAGGCGCTTCGTCGCTGCTGACCGCGACCCATGCCCTGCCCAACCTTGGCGCGAATGATGGACGTTCGCCAACAAAAAAGGGGCTGATCCCAAAACGCGAGTGCGTTTTGGGATCAGCCCGGCTTTTCACCCGGCATCCTTTTTCGTTACTCGGCGATTTTCTCTAAGTTTCCGTTCGGGTCCATACGGAAGGTCAGCCCCCGCTCTTCTTCCTCTTTTAACACCATTTTGCGCGCTCGGTTGATGATTTTCACGAGCGTCTCAAAATCTTCTTGGACGGTCGACGAATTTTCTTCTAATTTAGCAACCTTTTCTTCAAGTTCTTTATTTTTTTGCTTTAGTTCGTCAATTTCGCGGCGCAGCCGCTCGTTTTCTTTGATCAGCGCCTCCCGTTTCCGCTCATGGGATTGGAACGTTTTTAAAAAAGCGATCACTTGATCAAGCGTCACTTGTTGCGGCGGAGAGGATGGGACGACAGCTGGCAGCTGCATCACATCGCCCAACTCCTCCAATGACGGCATCGGTGGTTCATACAGGCGCCGCTTTTTCGCGCCGCCTTGTTTGGCCAGCAGCCGCAGCCGCTCTTTTCGCTGCTTTTTCGCCAGCTGCAGCGCTTCTTCGTACTGATGGCGGACGACGGCATTCCAGCGAAAGCCACAGGCGGCCGATGTCCGATTTAGCTTGTCGCCGACTTCTTCAAACGCGTTCAGCTGGGTGCTCCCTTCACGCACATGGCGCAATACGGTCTCTGCCAACAATAAATCGTCTTCTTCCGTCCAAGCGTCTTGCCGTTGTTTCATTGTTCTCCACTCCTTTTTCCCATGCTAGTAAAAGGGTGGACCAAAAGGAAAAAAATTATACGTTGCAAGTTTATGGGATTGGCAAATTACAAGGGTGAAAGCATGCCAACTTGCAATTTTCTCACGAAAGCGGTAGAATACACAAAGCAAACGCTGCGGAAAGGGATGACGAGTGATGGCGAATGAGTTTCGCGTTTGCGACGACTGCAAGGCGCCGAATTTAAAAACATTGATTCCGCGCCTCAAAAAGCTGGATCCGGATGCGGTCATCAAAATCGGCTGCCAGTCGTATTGCGGCCCAGGGCGGAAAAAGACGTTTGCTTTCGTCAACAACCGTCCGGTGGCGGCGCTGACGGAAGACGAACTGATTGATAAAATTGCTGAAAGGTTGAAAAAGCGATAACCGATCACCTTCTTTGCCGAAAGAAGGTGATTTTTTGTTTTTTCCGTCAATAATGGAGAAAGACGGAGAAAAAAGTCAACTATTTCTTTGCCAAAAGAAACGGCGTATAATAGATGTATGTTGGAGACGGAAGAGGAGGATGCGATGTATTCCGGCGGGCAGCTTGACGAAGAAAAAGTGTTTAAAGATCCGGTGCACCGATACATACATGTTCGCGACAAAGTGATTTGGGATTTGATCGGCACAAAAGAATTTCAGCGCCTGCGCCGCATCAAGCAGCTCGGCACGACATATTTGACGTTTCACGGCGCCGAGCACAGCCGGTTTAACCATTCGCTCGGCGTTTACGAAATCATCCGCCGCATCATTGACGACGTGTTTGTCGGCCGCGATCATTGGGATCATAGCGAGCGCCTTCTTTGCCTATGCGCGGCGCTCTTGCACGATTTAGGGCACGGCCCGTTTTCCCATTCATTTGAAAAAGTGTTTCGCCTTGACCACGAAGATTTTACACAGGCCATCATTTTAGGCGATACAGAAGTGAACGCCGCACTTCGCCAAGTGGATGACGATTTTCCGCGAAGGGTCGCTGAAGTGATCGCCAAAACGTACCCGAACAAGCTTGTTGTGAGCCTCATTTCGAGCCAAATTGACGCCGACCGGATGGATTATTTGTTGCGCGATGCCTACTACACCGGCGTCAGCTACGGCTATTTTGACATGGAGCGCATTTTGCGCGTCATGCGCCCGCGCGAAGACCAAGTCGTCATCAAACGAAGCGGCATGCATGCGGTCGAGGATTACATCATGAGCCGCTACCAAATGTATTGGCAAGTGTACTTTCATCCCGTGACGCGCAGTGCGGAAGTCATTTTGACGAAAATTTTGCATCGGGCGAAAAAGCTGTATGAAGAGGGGTATCGTTTTCAGACGAAGCCGGTTCACTTTTTGTCGTTTTTTGCGGGAAACGCGCCGCTTGGCGATTACTTGGCGCTGGATGAGGCAGTCATCTTGTTTTACTTCCAGCAATGGCAATACGAACGGGATCCGATTTTAAGCGATCTGTGCCAGCGGTTTGTCCGCCGCCGCCTGTTCAAATATACGGAGTTCCATCCGACGAACGAGCAAATGGCGAAGCTCATTGAGCTGACCGGTTTGTTTCAAAAAGCAGGGATTGACCCGGACTACTACTTGGTCGTCGATTCGTCGTCCGATTTGCCGTATGACTTCTATCGGCCGGGAGAAGAAGGCGAACGCCTGCCGATTTATTTGTTGATGCCAAACGGGGAGCTTCGCGAGCTGTCGCGCGAATCGGTGCTCGTTGACGCCATTTCCGGGAAACGGCGCACCGACCATAAGCTGTATTTCCCAGCTGATTTCCTGGAAGACTTGTCGACGAAGCGGACAGTGAAGAAAAAGATTATGGAAATTTTAAAGGGTTAGGAGATGACGGAGAGTGCTCACAGAGCATGCGAAAGTAATGAAGGCGTTGGCGGCCGCCGGGGAAATTGCCGGCCGCAAAAAGCTGCAAAAAATGATCTACATCGCGAAAAAGCTCGACTTTCCGTTTTACGAGAAATTCGATTTCCACTTTTACGGCCCGTATTCGGAAGAGCTGACATGCCGCATCGAAGAGCTGTGCGCGCTCGGCTTTTTGCATGAAGTGAAAGAGAAAAAGAGCGGTTATATGCAATATCGCTATACATTGACCGAAGCGGGCGAACAGTTTTTGCGCCATTATGACTGGGACATGCCGGGTCTTGCCGAATGCATGCAAGCGATGAACGAACAAAATGCCCGTTTTTTGGAACTTGTGTCCACCGTACTTTATTTTGAACATTTGCCGAAAGACGAAGTGAAAGAGAAAATTGCGGTGTTAAAAAGCAAGCAGCGCTATACGGAAGAAGAAATCGAGGAGGCGTACGCGTACATTGAGGCGCTGCGCAGCCGATGCCACAACAAAACTCGCGTGTAGGCGGGCGGAAAAAGCTGCTTCAACGTATCATCAGTTGGCCATAGACGAAAAGGGGCTGACCCAAAAAGCCGTCTGTCTTCAGGATAGACACAAAATATAGTGCGAAAGAAGCGGTTAGTGCGTATATATAGAGACGAAAGAGGGTGTCCCGATCCTTTTGGGACACCTCCTTCTTCTTTTTGGTTAATGCGGCAAAAACGCCAGCTGCAAAAAGAACAGCACCGCCAGCACGTACAGCAGCAACGGCACATCGCGCCAGCGGCCGCGGGCGATTTTTAAGAGCGGGTACGAGATGAAGCCGAGCGCGATGCCGGTCGCGATGCTGGAGGTGAGCGGCATGCTTAAGATGATGAGAAAGGCCGGGAACGCCTCGTCGAGCTGATGCCACGAAATATGGGCGATATTGCTGATCATCAAGCTCCCGACGATGATGAGCGCCGGGGCGGTGATGGCCGATAACCCGGCGACCGCGCCGACCAGCGGGCTGAAAAAGGCCGCGATGACAAACAGGACAGCGACGGCGAGCGCCGTCCAGCCGGTGCGTCCGCCAGCGGCGACGCCGGTTGATGACTCGATGTACGCTGATGTCGGGCTTGTGCCAAACATGGCGCCGATGGTCGTCGCGACCGAGTCTGCCAACAGCGCCTCGCGGGCGCGCGGCAGCGTGTTCCCTTTCATCAGTCCGGCTTGCTGGGCGACGCCGATCATTGTGCCGGTCGTATCAAAGAGTGTGACGAGCAAAAAGGAGAAGACGACCGCGTACAAACTATGGCCGATGACGTCCCCGATGGCCGCGAATGGATTGGTAATGATCAGCCCTTCTGGCAGCGACGGCAGCGAGACGATGCCTTTGTCAAAGTGAAGTTGCCCGGTCGCATAGGCGATGATGCCGGTGACGACCATGCCGTAAAACAGGGCGCCGTTGACGCCGCGCATCATCAGAATGAGCGTCACCGCCAGGCCGATGAGCGTCAACACGGCCGACGGGGCATGCAAGTCGCCAAGCGCGACCAAATTTTGCGGATGGGCTTGGATGATTCCGGTCAGCCGCAGGCCGATAAAGGCGATAAACAGCCCGATGCCGGCGGTGATGCCGTGTTTTAAGCTGTCGGGGATCACTTCGATCAGCTTGCTGCGGAGCGGGGTGAGCGACAGCAGCAAAAACAACATTCCTGCCACAAACACGGCGGAAAACGCGGTTTCGTACGAAATGCCGCCGTGCGAGCCGACGACGGAATAGGCGAAATAGGCGTTCAGCCCCATGCCGGGCGCGATGGCGATCGGATAGTTGGCAAAGATGGCCATCCATAGCGTGCCGACGACGGTCGCGATGACGGTGGCGGTGAACGCCTGTTCAAACGGGACGCCGGCATCTGATAAGATGACCGGATTGACGACGATGATGTACACCATGGTGAAAAAAGTCGTCAGGCCAGCGAGAAATTCCGTTTTGCGGTCAGTCTGTTTCTCTGCGAAACGAATCATGGGCCACCTCCTAAAAAACGAACAATGTCAGAAACCATTATAAATAATATTCGTTTTTCCCTAAAAATGCAACGGGAGCGCTTCATGCGCCCCCGCTCTTGTGTCACTCTGTGTCGCTCAGCCGTTTTCCGGCGATCGCATAATGGTCTTTCGTCATTTCTTCAATGAATACGACAACGCTCTCCCGTTTCGCCCCTGTCGTCTCGACGACGGCGTCCGTCACTTTTTCAACAAGCGCTTTCTTCTGTTCATCCGTGCGGCCGGCGAGCATTTTGATCGTTACGTACGGCACGGTTGTCCCCCCATTTCATTGTCGAGTGCTGTCGCGCTTATTATACCACGGGATGAGGAAGTTCAGTCCACTTTTTTCTGCTAATCATGTATACTAAAGATAGTGAATATAGGGAAAAGGAGTTTATGAAGTGGATCGAATTTTGCCGTATTCGTTAAGTGAAATTCCGTACGTGCTCTTGACGCTGGCGTTAGCATTTTCCGTGCATGAGTTCGCCCATGCCTACGTTGCTTACAAGTTCGGCGATCCGACGGCGAAAAATCAAGGGCGGCTGACGTTATCACCGTTTGCCCATTTGGATTTGCTTGGCACCCTGCTTATCTTTCTCGCAGGGTTTGGCTGGGCGCGGCCGGTGCCAGTCAATCGCTTTTATTTCAAAAATCCGCGCCTTGCCGGCATTCTCGTGTCGGTTGCCGGACCGCTGAGCAACCTCGTGCTTGCCGCGCTTGGATTTGTCATTTGGTACGCGATGATCGATTTCGGCCTCATGCGGGCGCTGCCGGATTGGTTTGCGGCCGGGTTTGATCTGTTTTTCCAAATTTTTATCAGCTTGAACGCTGTCTTGTTTTTGTTTAATTTATTGCCGTTTCCGCCGCTTGATGGGTATCGTATTATTGAAGACTTGGCCCCGGATGGGCTGCGGGCGAAAATGACGCAATGGGAAAGCTACGGGGCGCTCATTTTTCTCATCCTTGTGCTCACGCCGCTTGACCGCTATACGATTGAGCCGGTGTTTCAAGTGGCGCTGCCGTTTGTATTGGAAAACTTGCAGTCGTTGGTCGCCAATTTGTTTATGTAAGGAAGGAGGAACAAGCGGAATGGAGCAAAAAAAGAAAAAAAACATCGGCTTTAATATCATCAAAGACGATCCGACCGACGGGCACCGCGGCTTTGGCGCCGGGGCGTTGAGCTTAGAAAACGTTTCGCCGGTCATCATTGACGTCGAAGCGGGCGAAGCGTTCGTCGATATGGGGGCGATGCATGCGCGCAGCGCCGTCGAGCGCGGCATCAAGTTTTTGCCCGACCGTTCCGCCGTGCCAAACGGCAAGCCGTATTGGATCGTCTGGGTGACGATTGAACGACGCGAGGACGGCCCGTATTACGCCGGGGTGACGGCGTGCGAAATGACGATCGACCGTGAGGCGCGCCGCGGCTATAAGTTATTGCCGGAACATGTGAACCGGCTCGATAAATCGCTAAAGCGGCACATTATTGTCGATCATATGGACGCGAAATCAAAACGGGTGCTCGCCGACTTTTTGAAAGGGCACGACATTGGGATGTGGAACCGTTCGAGCGACAAGCTGAAACAAGATTTGGAAGTGGAAATGTGACGGTTTTGTGAAAAGATATGGGCAAGGGCTTGTTCTTGTGTGAAAAAAAGGATAAACTAAATCTACATGTATAACACAGGAAAACTAGGACAAGAAAATCCCCTGCGTGCATACGCAGGGGATTTTCTTGTTTAAAACCATGGGAACCATTTCTCGAACCAGCTTTGATTGTCTTCTTTTTTCTTCTTTTTCTTTTCCAAATGGTCGGTGCAATAGTCGGTCGGTTCTGTACCGATGAGATAGTACGTTTTTCGTTTCACCGGACAGGAGTCGGTGGCCAGCTTGCCGTTTTGCGGGTCGATGTAGACGCCGATGACGCCTTTGGTCGGTTTGAACGATTTTTTCGGTTCGCCAGCGAGGCTTTGTTCCATAAAGTGAACCCATATTTGTTTGGCATATTGCCTTTCCGCAGGACGATCCATCGTTTCTCCGCGATCGTAGCCGGTCCAGACGCCGGCGACTAGTTGCGGGGCGAACCCGATCATCCAACTGTCCGTTTTCGTCGTTCCCGACTTGCCGGCGTACGGACGCGTGATGTCATCGATGATTGACTGCCCGGTGACGGTTGTATAGCCGTTTAACTTCGGGTCGAACATCCCGGTCATTAAATGGGTCGTCACAAACGCCGCGTCGCGGTCGAGCACTTGCCGGCTCTCCGGCTTATGTTCATATAGCACGTTTCCGTTTGCATCCACGACTTTTTGAATAAACACCGGTTCGGTTTGTTTGCCGTAGTTGGCCAGCGTGCTGTACGCGGCCACCATGTCGATCACTTTCACGGGCGAGGTGCCGAGCGCCAACGACGGCACTGCTTTCAATCTGCTTGTGATGCCGAGCGCTTTCGCTGTGTCGACGAGTTTGTCGGCGCCGATGAACTGGAGCGTTTTCACCGCAAAGACGTTGTCGGATACGGCGAGCGCCTCGGCGAGCGTGATCGGGCCGTTGGCATAGTAGTCATTGTAATTATGGGGGGTGTACGACGATCGGCCGCCGTTAAACGTAAATGTCGTCAGCTCGCTGCGCAGTTGGGTCGATGGGGTGAATCCTTGCTCGATCGCCGCGTAATACAAAAACGGCTTAAATGTCGACCCTGGCTGGCGTTCCGCCTGCACGGCCCGGTTGAATGGGCTCTCTTCGTAGTTGCGTCCGCCGACGAGCGCCTTTACTTCCCCGGTGCGTGGATCCATCGACACAAGCGCCGCTTGAATGGCGGAGTGCGGGTCGATGATGCGACGGATTTGCTCTTCGGCAATCCGTTGCAGACGCGGATCCAGCGTCGTATAGACGCGCAGCCCCCCAAGCTCGATCGTCCGCTCATCCAGGCCGAGTTTCGTGCGCAACTGCTGTTTGACGACATCTTGAAAATACGGAGCGATCGGCTGCTCTTGTTTGTGGTGCCGGGCGTAGACGAGTTTGTCGCGGTACGCCTGCTCCGCTTCTTGGCGGCTGATGTAGCCGGCTTCCACCATGGAGGTGAGCACGATTTTTTGCCGCGCTTTCGCACGCTGTTCATTGACAAACGGCGAGTAGTAATACGGCCCTTTCGGAATGCCGGCGAGCATGGCTGCCTCGCTGAGCGTCAGCTCGCTCGCGTGCTTGCCGAAATAGTAGCGGGCTGCCGCCTCAATCCCGTAGGCGCCATGGCCGTAGTAAATCGTATTCAAATAGCCTTCCAAAATTTGATCTTTGCTGTAGTTGGCTTCAAGCCGGATGGTGTACAACGCTTCCTGGATTTTTCGCGACCACGTTTTTTCATGCGTCAAAAACAAGTTGCGCGCATACTGCTGGGTGATCGTGCTCGCCCCTTCGACTTTTGCCATCGCCTCGACATTCGCAATGATGGCGGCGGCGATTCGCTTCAAATCAAACCCGTGATGTTCGTAAAACTTCCGGTCTTCAACGGCGATCGTCGCTTCGATGATGTGCGGGGACATGTCTTTGAGCCGAACCCAATAGCGTTTTTGACCATGGTCGCTTTCCCCGATTTTGCTGCCGTCAGCGGCATAAAAAATCGTCGTCTGCGGCACGGCGACCGGCGGGGCGCCTTCGATTTTCGCGAACAACACAAAGCTCCCGAGAGCGGCGAAGGCAAAGATGACGAGAAAAAAGCCGATAAAGACGGCGGCGCGCACATATTTCCACGTGCCGCGAAAACGGCTGCCCGGGATCGGTTCCATTGCGCATCACCTCAACGGTTTTGGCGTTGTTTTAGACATGCGGGCGGACGCCCGGCTGAATGCGCCGCCTTGCTTTTGTCAAGGCTTCGCCAGCGAGGTTTTCCGCTTTTTCTTACCAGTATGAAAAAAAATTTTTTATTTTAAACTTGTTCCTCTTGCATTTTTGCTAGATTGCTCTATACTTTTTCATGTTTAGTTTTTCGTTGGCTAAGGAAAACTTGTATAGTAAGCAACGCTCGGAGAAAGGATGTTACCGATGGAACTTTGGTTTACCGAAAAGCAAACGGAGCATTTTGGCATCACCGCACGCATCATCCGCACTTTACATACAGAACAGACGCCGTTCCAAAAGCTCGATATGGTCGAAACGGCGGAGTTTGGCAACATGCTCATTCTAGACGGCATGGTCATGACAACACAAAAAGACGAGTTCGTCTATCATGAAATGGTCGCCCATGTGCCGCTGTTCACCCACCCCAATCCGGAAAACGTGCTTGTCGTCGGCGGCGGCGACGGCGGCGTCATTCGTGAAGTGCTGAAGCACCCAAGCGTCAAAAAAGCGACGCTTGTCGAAATTGACGGCAAAGTGATCGAGTGCTCGAAAACCTACTTGCCGGAGATTGCCGGCAAACTCGATGATCCGCGCGTCGAAGTGAAAGTCGATGACGGGTTTATGCATATCGCCAAAAGCGAAAACGAGTATGACGTCATTATGGTTGACTCAACCGAACCGGTCGGCCCAGCGGTCAACTTGTTCACAAAAGGGTTTTACGCCGGCATCGCCAACGCGTTGAAGGAAGACGGCATTTTCGTCGCCCAAACGGACAATCCGTGGTTTAAGGCCGATTTGATTCGCAACGTATACCGCGATGTGAAAGAAATTTTCCCGATCACCCGTTTGTATACGGCGAACATTCCGACGTATCCGAGCGGGCTCTGGACGTTTACGCTCGGCTCGAAAAAATACGACCCGCTCGCTGTGAGCGACGACCGGTTCCATGACATTGAGACGAAATATTACACGAAAGAATTGCACAAAGCGTGTTTCGTCTTGCCGAAATTTGTCGCGGATTTAACGAAGTAAGGGGGCGCAGGCAATGCGATTTGATGAAGCCTATTCGGGCAACGTGTTTATCGGCAGCCATCCGAATTTTGAAGAAAGCGAAGCCGTCATTTACGGGATGCCGATGGACTGGACGGTCAGCTACCGGCCTGGCTCACGGTTTGGCCCGGCCCGCATCCGCGAAGTGTCGATCGGGCTTGAGGAGTACAGCCCATATTTGGACCGCGAACTCAAAGACATCCGCTACTTTGACGCTGGGGACATTCCGCTGCCATTTGGCAATGCGGCCCGCAGTTTGGAGCTGATTGAACAGTTCGTGAAAAAGGTGCTTGACGCCGGCAAATTTCCGCTCGGCCTTGGCGGCGAGCATCTTGTCTCCTGGCCGGTCATGAAAGCGGTGTATGAATACTACCCGGATTTGGCCGTCATTCATATGGATGCGCACACGGACTTGCGCGAACATTACGAAGGCGAGCCGCTGTCGCATGCGACGCCAATCCGCAAGGTCGCTGACCTGATCGGCCCGACGAATGTCTTTTCGTTCGGCATCCGCTCCGGCATGAAGGAAGAGTTCGAATGGGCGAAAGAAAACGGCATGTACATCGCCAAGTTTGAGGTGCTTGAACCGCTCCGCTCCGTGTTGCCGAAGCTCGCTGGCCGTCCGGTGTATGTGACGATTGACATCGATGTGCTTGATCCCGCTCATGCCCCAGGCACTGGGACGGTCGATGCCGGCGGCATTACGTCAAAAGAGCTGCTTTCGGCCATTCACGAGATCGCCCGCTCCGACGTGCGAGTCGTTGGCGCCGATTTGGTGGAAGTCGCACCGATTTACGACCATTCCGAACAAACGGCCAATACGGCGAGCAAGCTTGTGAGAGAAATGCTGCTTGGCTGGGTGGCGAAGTGAAAAATGAGAAAAAGCGCCTAAATCGCAAGTTTGCGAGGGCGCTTTTTTCTTTGGTGGGACAAAAGATGCAGGAATATGAGCGTACGGAGCGTAATAATATGTAATGTATTTACAGAAAAAGGAGAGGGGGAATGAAGATGGGCGTGAAGCTGATCAAAATTTCCGTTGTGTACTTTGTCATTGGCGTCTGTATGGGGCTTGGCATGTCGATGACCCATTCGTTTGCGCTGACCCCGGTCCATGTCCATATCAACTTGCTTGGCTGGACGGCCTTGACGCTTGCTGGCATCATCTATCATTTATTTCCACAAGCGGCGGCGACGAAATGGGCGAAAGTGCATTTCTGGCTGCACAATATCGGCCTGCCGGTCATGATGATCGGTCTCATTTTCGTCGTTTACGGCAACGAAGCGTTCGTGCCGGTGACAGCGATTGGCGGGGTGCTCGTCGTGATAGGTGTCATTCTTTTTGCTATTAACGTGTTAAAAAATGTTCGGGCGTCATCATAAAATACCGATGGAACAAAGAGGGTGTCCCAAAAGGATCGGGACACCTTTTCTTATTACCGTATGTAGGTATAAAACAATCATTAAGAAACGATATGTTGTGTTTTGTTTAAGGAAAAACAACCTTTTGGGTCAGCCCCTTTTTTTGCCCACTGGAGCGGAAATCTGCCATCGGGTTTGTCCCCTCTTGAATGGAGCGAAACAGTTCATTATACTATAAATTATGACTGTTTGTTCGCAAAGGTGTGTTCATCGATATGAAGGAAACAAACGGCATCCCGGCGCGCCTCCGCCAAGTGGCTGTCATTCGCGACGGTCCGCGCCAAGAGACGGTTGTGCTTGAGGCGGATGGCACGTATTACATAAAAGGGGAAACCGTTTATTTGCAGTTTGCCGAAGAAAACGAACTCGGGCGGGTGAACAACATTGTGAAAATCGCGCCTGACGAGGTGACCGTCCTTCGTTCCGGAGCGGTCGAGATGCGGCAAACGTTCCGCCGCCGCCAAGAAACATCGGGCCATTATGGGACAGCGTTTGGACGATGGGCGCTGGCGGCCAAAACGAGCTCCATGGAGTTTCACTATGATGAGCAGCGGAAAAAGGGGCGGCTCTTTCTTTCCTATGAACTGATGCTAGGCGATGAGCGAAGCGGGCGCCATACGTTGACGTTGACATTTAAGGGGGTATAAGCGGTGAACATTGTCGGACAAATCAAGGAAAAGATGAAAGAAGAAATCCGCCAGGCGGCGGTAAGAGCAGGGCTGGCTTCGGCCGACGAGCTGCCGGATGTGCTGCTTGAGGTGCCGCGCGACAAGGCGCATGGCGACTACTCGACGAACATCGCCATGCAGCTCGCCCGCATCGCGAAAAAACCGCCGCGGGCGATCGCCGAAGCCATCGTCGGGCAGCTTGACCGCGAACGCATGTCGGTCGCCCGCATCGAGATCGCCGGGCCGGGGTTTATTAACTTTTACATGGACAACCGCTATTTGACGGCGGTCGTGCCGGCGATTTTGCAGGCGGGACAAGCGTATGGCGAATCGAACGTCGGCAACGGGGAAAAAGTGCAAGTCGAGTTCGTCTCGGCCAATCCAACCGGAGACCTGCATTTAGGTCATGCCCGCGGCGCGGCGGTCGGCGATTCGCTTTGCAACATTTTGGCGAAAGCCGGGTTTGACGTGACGCGTGAATACTATATTAATGACGCCGGCAAGCAAATTTACAATTTAGCGAAATCGGTCGAAGCCCGTTATTTTCAGGCGCTCGGTGTCGATATGCCGTTGCCGGAGGACGGCTATTACGGCGACGATATCGTCGAAATCGGCAAAAAGCTTGCCGAAGAGTACGGCGACCGGTTTGTCGAAATGGAGGAAGAAGAAAGGCTTGCCTTTTTCCGCGACTATGGGCTCCGCTATGAGCTTGAAAAAATCAAAAAAGACTTGGCCGACTTCCGTGTGCCGTTTGACGTCTGGTATTCGGAAACATCGCTCTATGAAAGCGGAAAAATCGACGAAGCGCTTTCCACTTTGCGCGAGCGCGGCTATATTTACGAGCAGGACGGGGCGACATGGTTCCGTTCGACGGCGTTTGGGGACGACAAAGACCGCGTCTTAATTAAGCAGGACGGCACATATACGTACTTGCTTCCGGACATCGCCTACCATCAAGACAAGCTGCGGCGCGGGTTCAAAAAGCTCATCAACATTTGGGGGGCGGACCACCACGGCTACATTCCGCGCATGAAGGCGGCGATCGCTGCGCTCGGTTATGATCCGGAGGCGCTTGAAGTGGAAATCATTCAAATGGTGAACCTATACCAAAACGGTGAGCGCGTCAAAATGAGCAAGCGCACCGGCAAGGCGGTGACGATGCGCGAGCTCATGGAAGAAGTCGGCGTCGATGCCGTCCGCTATTTCTTTGCGATGCGCTCGGGCGATACGCATTTGGATTTTGACATGGACTTGGCCGTGTCGCAGTCGAATGAAAACCCGGTTTACTACGTCCAATACGCGCACGCCCGCGTTTCGAGCATTCTTCGCCAAGCGGAGGAACAACACATTTCCTATGACGGCGACTTAGCGCTTCACCATCTTGTGGAAACGGAAAAGGAAATCGAGCTGCTCAAAGTGCTCGGCGATTTCCCCGATGTCGTCGCCGAGGCGGCGCTCAAGCGGATGCCGCATCGCGTCACCGCCTATGCATTCGATTTGGCTTCCGCGCTCCATAGCTTTTATAACGCGGAAAAAGTGCTTGATCTGGACAACATCGAAAAAACAAAAGCCCGCCTCGCGCTTGTCAAGGCGGTGCAAATTACGCTGCAAAATGCGTTAGCGCTCATTGGCGTTTCAGCGCCGGAACAAATGTAAACGAACGAGGGGGAGCGACTGCTCCCTCTTTTGTTTGGGCATTCTAAAGAAAAACAGTGGTGGAGGATCAACAAATGAAAGAAGTTGTACTATCGCTCATCACCGGCATCGTTGTCGGCTTTTTGTTCACCTTGCTTCGGTTGCCGATTCCCGCTCCCCCGGCGTTGGCCGGCATCGCCGGCATCGTCGGGGTGTATCTCGGCATGCGGTTGTTTCAATGGTTCACGGTGTTTTGGAAGTAAGCACTTGCATGATCAAACGGGGAACAAAACCCGGTTGGCGCAATTTTGGCAGCATCAAGCCGCCGGAAGCGCCGGCCGGGTTTTTTTGCTTCTTCTGTTGCTTGGGAGGGAAATGGAACTTCAGACCGGTCAAAGCCAGGCGGAGATGAGCTGGGAAATCGACTGTTTGCCGCGGTCAAGAAGCGAACGTTTTTGCCAAAAGTCGACCGTCAGCGGCTCGGCGCGCAACAAATCGCGCTCGATCGCCCGTTTGACGAGGCGGGTAAACGCGCGGTCAAACACATAGCAGTTGATTTCGCTGTTTAAAAACAAGCTGCGCCGATCGAAATTTGCTGTGCCGACGTCGCACCACTCCTCATCGATGACGAGCGTTTTTGCATGGTAAAATCCTTGGTAAAAGCGGTAAATGCGCGCGCCGGCTTTCAAGAGTCGATAAAAGTACGGATAGGCAGCCTCTTTGACAAATAAATGGTCCGCCTTCAGCGGCACAAGGACGGTCACACGCACCCCGCGCCGAAGCGCTTGCATGAGCTCGTTAAACAGCGGCCGGCTTGGGATGAAGTATGGGCTGCCGATCATAATTTCTTTTTTCGCCTGGCGGATGACCTCGATAAACTGTTCTTCAAGGGCAGCGCCGTTGGTGGCGACGAGCTGATGGCGAATGGCGCCGGCCGAAAGCGGCGGGAAGTAGCGATGTTTGTCAGGCACCGTCCGGCCCGTTGCTTCTTCCCAGTCGTGCAAAAACTGTTCTTGCAAGTCGTGAACCCCTTCGCCGTTCACTTTTAAGTGGTAATCGCGCCATTCGCCGAAGTTGGCGTCTTTTCCGTTGTATTCACGGCCGATGTTAAAGCCGCCGATGTAGCCGACCCGACCGTCGATGACCGTAATTTTCCGATGGTTGCGGCGGTTGAGGCGGTAAATGAAAAACGGAAAGCGCGGCTTTCGGGCATAGGCGAACTCCACCCCGCTTTCCTCGAGCGAACGGATGAGCGCTTTCGGCAGTCCAAAGCTGCCGATCCAATCGGTCAACACTCGCACTTTCACGCCGGCAGCTGCTTTTTCCTTTAAAATCTGGAAAAATGGCGCGCTCGTTTCGTCATTTTTTATAATGTAAAACAAGACGTGAATATGATCGCGGGCGCGGCCTAGTTCAGCGAAGTAATCAGAAAATAAATGCCTGCCGTTGATATAGAGGGAAATATCGCTTCTCCGCTCCGGGTAGACGACTTTTTTGCGCCCATTGCGGAAGATGAACTGTCCAAGCTTGTCATCAAGATAAACAAGCAGCAATACGATGGCAATGACGGAAATGACGACCATATCTTCTCCTCCTATGTCGATTCGGTATTTATTAATGTGCCCGAGAACGCGCAAAACGTTTCAAATTGCATCTACCGTGAACATACCCAAACTCCAAATGAATAAAATTTCCATATTGATGAATTTTTTTCGTCATGGGAGTCTATAGAGGGCTGAACAAATCGATGATTCCCCCGCGACCGCTCCGTTGCAAAGGGAAAGTTTTCGCGGCTGGGATGAAAAAAAGGCTATTGACTGAATGCTCATTCATTTGTACAATAGACATAAAGCGAATTCTGAAAATTTCTTTTGTTATGGCAACACATTCGCTCGAAAAACGGGGGAAGGGGAGAGAAGATGAATGCCTTGTTGGTGGTGAACTGGCTCGCGTTTTTGCTTGTAACCGCTTACGCAATTTACTTGTTTGCATATGTCGTAAAAACGCGGGCGATGTACATCAAACTCGGCAAAAAATTCGAGTTTGACCACAAAGTAAAAGAGCGGCTGCGAAACATCTGGGTCAACGTGTTCGGCCAGAAAAAGCTGCTCAAGGACAAAAAAAGCGGACTGATCCACGTCGTCTTTTTCTATGGCTTTATTCTCGTCCAATTTGGCGCGATTGATTTCATCATCAAAGGGCTTGCGCCGGGGGCGCATTTGCCGCTTGGGCCGCTGTATGCGGGATTTACGTTTTTCCAAGAAATCGTTACCTTGCTTATTTTGATCGCGGTGCTCGCCGCCTTTTACCGCCGTTACATTGAAAAGCTCGTCCGTTTAAAGCGCGACTTGAAAGCTGGGCTTGTCCTCATCTTCATCGCCGGGCTCATGCTGTCGGTGTTGTTCGGCAACGGGATGAGCATCATTTGGCACGGCGAAGAAGCGACATGGAGCGAGCCGGTCGCCTCGCTTATTGCTGCCGCGTTTTCCTGGGTCGGCGAAACGGGGGCTGCGGTGCTCTTCTTTATCGCCTGGTGGGTGCATCTGTTGATTTTGCTCACGTTCCTCGTGTACGTGCCGCAATCAAAGCACGCCCATTTGATCGCTGCGCCGATCAACGTCTTTTTCAGCCGGCTGACGCGGCCGAAGCTTGCGCCGATCCATTTTGAAGACGAAAGCCAAGAATCGTTTGGCGTCGGCAAAATTGAGGATTTCACGCAAAAGCAATTGATCGACTTGTATGCCTGTGTCGAATGCGGCCGCTGCACAAGCATGTGTCCGGCGACCGGCACGGGGAAAATGTTGTCGCCAATGGATTTGATTTTAAAATTGCGCGACCATTTGACGGAGAAAGGGGCGGTCGTCACGTCACGCACGCCGTGGGTGCCCGCGTTCGCTTTCAAACATACAAGGGGCAATCAGCTCGCGTTCGCCGCGGCGTCGGAGCAGGCGGCGACGATCGAAATGCCAAGCTTAATCGGCGATGTCATCACCGAAGAAGAGATTTGGGCCTGTACGACGTGCCGCAACTGTGAGGACCAATGCCCGGTCATGAATGAGCATGTCGATAAAATCATCGACTTGCGCCGCTATCTTGTCCTGACGGAAGGACGGATGAACCCGGACGCGCAGCGGGCGATGACGAACATCGAACGCCAAGGCAATCCGTGGGGCTTGAACCGAAAAGAGCGGGAGAACTGGCGCGAGCTGCGCGATGATGTGCATGTGCCGACCGTCAAAGAGGCAGCGAAAGCGGGAGAGGAAATCGAGTACTTGTTCTGGGTCGGCTCGATGGGGTCGTATGACAGCCGGAGCCAAAAAATCGCCCTTGCGTTTGCCAAACTGCTGAACGAAGCGGGCGTCAAGTTTGCGATTTTAGGCAACAAGGAGAAAAACTCGGGCGATACGCCGCGCCGGTTAGGAAATGAGTTTTTGTTCCAAGAATTAGCGACGAACAACATCGCGGAATTTGAAAAAGCGGGCGTCAAGAAAATCGTGACGATCGACCCGCACGCTTACAATACGTTCAAAAATGAATACCCGGATTTTGGGTTCGAGGCCGAAGTGTATCATCATACCGAGCTGCTCGCCAAGCTCATCGAAGAAGGGCGGCTCGTGCCGAAACATCCAGTGAATGAACGCATTACGTTCCATGACTCGTGCTATTTAGGACGCTACAATGACGTCTATGACGCGCCGCGGAAAATTTTGCGCGCTATCCCGGGCGTCGAGCTTGTCGAAATGGAGCGCAACCGCGAACGCGCCATGTGTTGCGGCGCCGGCGGCGGCCTCATGTGGATGGAGGAGACGACCGGCAACCGGATCAACGTCGCCCGCACTGAGCAAGCGCTCGCTGTCAATCCGACGGTCATCAGCTCCGGCTGTCCGTACTGTCTGACCATGTTGTCAGACGGCACGAAGGCCAAGGAAGTGGAAGACCGCGTCTTTACGTACGATGTCGCCGAGATTTTGGCAAAATCAGTATTTGGTGAAGAAAAAGAAGAAGCGGCGTCGTAAAAATAGTTGCGAAGACAATTTCTATTTTTTAAAATAATAAGTATAATGAAAGAGAAGGTGTATGATCGTACACCTTCTCTTTCGCACCACGACCGAGCGAGCGTTCAGTCTGTGTTTTGTAATCGCTTTCTTATCCGATGAAAAGGGGAGAGGAATATGGGAAAAACAGTGATTGTCAGCGGGGCGCGCACCCCGTTCGGAAAACTCGGCGGTTCTTTGCAAGCGCTGTCAGCGTCAGAACTCGGCGGCATTGCCGTGAAAGAAGCGCTTGCCCGCGCGGATGTGAGCGCGGAACAAGTCGATCATGTCATTTTAGGCACCGTCTTGCAAGGCGGACAAGGACAGCTCCCATCGCGGCAGGCGATGCGCCATGCCGGCATTCCGTGGCATGTTCGCACCGAGACGGTCAATAAAGTATGCGCATCGGGCATGCGCGCCGTGACGCTCGCGGATCAGCTCATCCGCTTAGGCGACGCCGATGTCGTTGTCGCGGGCGGGATGGAATCGATGAGCAACGCCCCGTACGTGCTGCCGAAAGCGCGCTGGGGGTTGCGAATGGGCGACAGCACGGTGAAGGATTTAATGGTGTATGATGGCTTGACATGCAGTTTTACCGGCGTCCATATGGGCGTTTATGGCGGGAATACAGCGCGTGAACTTGGCATTACACGCGAGGCGCAGGATGAGTGGGCGTACCGCAGCCATATGCGAGCCATTGCCGCCATCGAAGCCGGTCGGCTCGCGGAAGAGATCGTTCCGGTGACGATTCCGCAGCGCAAAGGAGAGCCGCTTGTCGTCGAACACGACGAGGCGCCGCGCAAAGACACGTCGCTTGAAGCGTTGGCGAAACTGCCGCCGGTGTTTGACCCGGAAGGAACGATCACTGCCGGCAACGCCCCGGGCGTCAACGACGGCGCCGCGGCGCTCGTCTTGATGAGCGAGGAGCGCGCCGCCCGCGAGGGGCTTGAGCCGCTCGCGACTGTTGTCGCCCACACCGCCATCGCCGTTGAGGCGAAAGATTTCCCAAAAACGCCGGGACTTGTCATCAACGAGCTGCTCCGCAAAACGGGAAAAACGGTCGACGACATTGCCTTGTTCGAAATAAACGAAGCGTTTGCCGCTGTTGCTCTTGCTGCGATCCAAATCGCCGGCCTTGACCCGGAAAAAGTGAACGTCAACGGCGGCGCTGTCGCCCTCGGCCACCCGATCGGCGCGAGCGGCGCACGCATCATCCTCACGCTCATTTATGAGCTGAAACGCCGCGGCGGCGGCCTCGGCATCGCCGCCATCTGCAGCGGCGGCGGCCAAGGCGACGCCATCTTGGTCGAGGTATAACGAGCGGGGCGCGGCGGGCAAGCGGCATGCCGCCGTCGCCTTCCAGTGTTGCGCCAAGGCATAGGATGCGGCGTGTGACCGTCTGCCCCAAGCGTTGCGTCATGAGGCATCGCGCCATATGGTGCGGCATGCCGCCGCTGTCTCTGCCGCAGCGTGCGGCACGTTGCTCATTGCCGCAACAGCCGCGGTATCAACGGTTGACAGCAGGGGTTGTTGTGATGACGATGCAAAGACCGGTTGCCGTTGGCTGCTGGCGGCAGTGAGGCATATGAGTTTGAGCGCGGAACAGGAAACGCAAAGCGGACGATAGGGGGAACAGAAGATGGATGTGAAAACAATCATGGTCGTCGGCGCCGGACAGATGGGGTCAGGAATCGCTCAAGTGTGCGCCGTCGCTGGCTATCAAGTGTTTTTGTACGACATTAGCGAAGCGCAGTTGGACAAAGGAATCGCCAACATCGAAAAAGGGCTCGCCCGCCAAGTGGAAAAAGGGAAAATGACAGCGGTGGACAAAGACGCAGCGCTCGCGCGGCTTGCCCGCTCGACCGACTTGCATGCCGCCGCTGAAGCGGATCTTGTCATTGAAGCGGTCGTCGAAAACATGGACGTGAAAACAAAGCTGTTCGCCGAGCTCGATGCGCTCGCCCGCCCGGAGACGATTTTAGCGTCGAACACGTCGTCGCTGCCGATTACGGAAATTGCCGCCGCGACGAAACGGCCAGAGAAAGTGATCGGCATGCACTTTATGAACCCGGTGCCGGTGATGAAGCTCGTCGAAATTATCCGCGGATTGGCGACGGCTGATGACGTGTATGAAACGATCGAAGCCGTTGCCCGCAAGCTCGGCAAAGTGCCGGTCGAAGTGAACGACTTTCCGGGCTTTATTTCGAACCGCGTTCTCATGCCGATGATCAACGAAGCGATTTACGCCTTGTACGAAGGGGTGGCGACCAAAGAAGCCATCGATGAAGTGATGAAGCTCGGCATGAACCATCCGATGGGTCCGCTGACGCTCGCTGATTTTATCGGGCTCGATACGTGCTTATACATTATGGAAACGCTTCATGAGGGGTTCGGCGATGACAAATACCGCCCATGCCCGCTCTTGCGCAAATATGTGAAAGCCGGCTGGCTCGGCCGCAAGACGGGCCGCGGATTTTACACGTATGAATAAACCGCTTGGCGTCGCTCCAGGACAACGCCGAAGCGTGCCGCAATGTGCGTGGGGCGGCGCCCGCTATGCTGTCTGCCGACCGTAACGCCGCACGTTAGGTGCATGCGGGAACGCTGTTTTACAGCCTATAAGGCAAATCTATAGAATCGTTCAATTGCCTGCTGGCTGCCCCATGGAGCGGAGGA
The DNA here is from genome assembly GCF_000498995.1 of Geobacillus thermopakistaniensis. Lineage (NCBI taxonomy): Bacteria > Bacillati > Bacillota > Bacilli > Caryophanales > Anoxybacillaceae > Geobacillus > Geobacillus thermopakistaniensis. The sequence goes on along the minus strand of NZ_AYSF01000001.1, from coordinate 82,742 downwards.
GCGCCTGAAAACACCATTGTGTCAGCGACATCGGAAGGAGGCCATTTCATGGAATTTCGCTTCACCGAAGAGCAGGAAATGATGCGGCAAATGGTGCGCGAGTTCGCCGCGGCGGAGATCGCCCCATTTGTCGAGCGCATGGAACAAGGGGAGTTTCCGCGCCCGATTTTAGCGAAAATGGCCGAACTCGGCCTAATGGGCATCACTGTCCCGGAGCAATATGGCGGCGCGGGTATGGACTTTGTTTCGTACATCATCGCCATTCATGAAATTTCTAAAGTGAGCCCGACCGTCGGTGTCATCTTATCAGTGCACACGTCGGTCGGCACGAATCCGATCTTGTATTTCGGCACCGAAGAACAGAAACAAAAATACGTGACAAAGCTCGCCCGAGGTGAGTACTTGGGGGCGTTTTGCCTTACTGAACCGAGCGCCGGCTCGGATGCGAAAAGCTTGAAGACGAAAGCGGTGCGCCGTGGAGATCGTTATGTGCTAAACGGCTCAAAAATATTCATCACCAACGGCGGGGAGGCAGATACGTACATCGTCTTCGCCCGCACGAATCCGGAAGAAGCCGGAAGCCGCGGCATTTCCGCGTTCATTGTGGAAAAAGGGACGCCAGGGATGTCGATTGGCAAAGATGAGAAGAAGATGGGGCTGCACGGGTCGCGGACGGTGACCATTACGTTTGAAGACGCCGAAGTGCCGGCGGAAAACTTGCTCGGTCAGGAAGGGGAAGGATTTAAAATCGCGATGGCCAACCTTGACGTCGGTCGGATTGGCATCGCCGCCCAAGCGCTCGGCATCGCGGAGGCGGCAGTCGAACATGCCGTCGCCTACGCGAAAGAGCGGGTGCAGTTTGGCAAACCGATCATTGAGCAGCAAGGCGTCGCTTTCAAGCTTGCCGATATGGCGACGGCGGCGGAAGCGGCGAAATGGCTCGTCTATCGCGCCGCTTGGCTGCGCGCGCAAGGGCTGCCGTGCGGAAAAGAGGCGTCGATGGCGAAGCTCTTCGCTTCACAAACAGCGATGGACAATGCCATCGAGGCGGTGCAAATTTTCGGCGGCAACGGCTACACGAAAGACTACCCGGTCGAGCGGCTGTTCCGTGACGCGAAAATTACGCAAATTTACGAAGGAACGAGCGAAATTCAGCGCATCGTCATCAGCAAACATTTGTAACCAGGCATGTTGATGAACCAATCCAAACCAGATGAGAAGGCTCTGTTCCTAGCTTTTCTGCCGTAGTCGGCAAGCCGTTCGCTTGCCGACTGGGCATGCGACAGCATGCCCTCCTCGAACAATGAACGTTTTGCGGGCAAATGGCATTTGCCCGTCGGCGTTCTTGTTCGAGGGAAGAGGCAGAAAAGCTTGTGTTCAGTCAGCTCATGATTGGCAACCGAATGAAATGGTGGAATGAGCCGCAAACCGTCGGGTCTTCGGAAGGCTGAACAACGCCGCTTTCAGGGATGGAGGCATAAACACGGGGCTCTGTCATTTGCTGCGTTTTGTTGTGCAGCCGGAGCGATCCTATTCTCTTTTCCCAACAACGATTCGTTGTCTGTCTTTGGAAAACCCGGAATGGGCGGCGAACTGGATGGCAACGTCGCGGCACAACGATTCATTGTCTGTTTTTGGAAAACGGTGATCACGCTGGCACGGGGGACGAGGATTTCGGATATATAGGAAAACGGGGGAATGAAACGATGAACTTTCGATTGAGCGAAGAACATGAAATGCTGCGAAAAATGGTGCGCGAATTTGCCGAAAATGAGGTAGCGCCGACTGCCGCTGAGCGCGACGAAGAAGAGCGGTTTGACCGCGGCATTTTCAACAAAATGGCTGAACTCGGTTTAACAGGCATTCCGTGGCCGGAAGAATACGGCGGCATTGGCAGCGATTATTTGGCCTATGTCATTGCCGTTGAGGAGCTGTCGCGCGTCTGCGCCTCGACCGGGGTGACGCTTTCCGCGCATATATCGCTCGCCAGCTGGCCGATTTACAAGTTCGGCAACGAAGAACAAAAGCAAAAGTATTTGCGCGCCTTAGCGACTGGGGAAAAACTGGGGGCATACGCTCTGTCCGAGCCGGGGGCGGGGTCGGATGTCGCCTCGATGAAAACGCGTGCGGTAAAAGACGGGGACCACTACATTTTAAACGGCTCGAAAGTATGGATCACCAACGGCGGCGAAGCGGAAATTTACGTCGTATTTGCCGTCACCGATCCGGAAAAGCGGCATAAAGGGATCAGCGCCTTTATCGTGGAAAAAGGAACGCCGGGCTTTTCGTTCGGCAAAAAGGAAAAGAAACTCGGCATTCGTTCGTCGCCGACGACGGAGCTCATTTTTGAAGACTGCCGCATTCCGAAAGAAAACTTGCTCGGTCAAGAAGGAGAAGGGTTTAAAATCGCCATGATGACGCTCGATGGCGGCCGCAACGGCATCGCCGCCCAAGCGGTCGGCATTGCCCAGGGCGCGCTGGATGCGGCGGTGGACTATGCGAAACAGCGCGTCCAGTTCGGCAAACCGATCATCGAGCAGCAAGGGGTCGCTTTCAAGCTCGCTGACATGGCGACTGCCATTGAAGCGGCGCGGCTCTTGACCTATCAAGCGGCATGGTTGGAGTCGAATGGCTTGCCGTACGGCAAAGCATCCGCCATGGCGAAACTGTTTGCCGGCGACACGGCGATGAAAGTGACGGTCGAGGCGGTGCAAATTTTCGGCGGCAACGGCTACACGAAGGACTACCCGGTCGAGCGGTTTATGCGCGACGCGAAGATTACGCAAATTTACGAAGGAACGCAAGAAATCCAACGCCTTGTCATTTCGCGCATGTTGACACGCAATTAAACATTGCGTGTCCACTCATTCGTGTTGACACGCAATTAAACATTGCGTGTCCACTCATTCGTGTTGACACACAATTAAACACTGCGCGTCCACTCATTCGTGTTGGCGCGCGATTGAAACATTGTGCGTCATTTCAATGGTTTTGGATCTGAACGGCGGCTTGGCGCTTTGGGGAAGGGCGCACGGATAGGCATGGGGCGGGGCGGCGCCCCGCCGTCAAATGGGAATGGGGGAGAGACAACGAACATGAAAAAACGGGAAGTGATTGCATCGGTCAAAGACGAAAAACTCGTGAAAAAACGGCGCAATGAGATGATCAAAGGCGCGATTTCCTTGTTTAAACAAAAAGGTTTCCACCAAACGACGACAAGGGAGATCGCCAAAGCGTCCGGCTTCAGCATCGGCACGTTGTACGAGTACATCCGCAAGAAAGAAGACGTCCTCTATCTCGTGTGCGACCGCATTTACGACGAAGTGCGGGAGCGGACGGAACAAGACCTCGGTGCCCACCATGGCACGATCGAAGGGTTAAGGCGCGCCATTGCCCACTATTTCCGCGTTGTTGATGAACTCGATGATGAAGTGCTCGTCATGTATCAAGAAGTGAAAGCGCTAAGCAAAGAATCGCTGCCGTATGTGTTGAATAAAGAACTCGATATGGCGGCGATTTTCGAACATATTTTGCGCGCATGCGTTGAGAGCGGGGCGCTGCAGCTTTCTGAAAGCGAAATCCGCCTGTTCGCCCACAACATCGTCGTTCTTGGGCAAATGTGGGCGTTCCGCCGTTGGGTGCTGCGGAAAATGTATACACTCGATGAATATATCGAACTGCAAACCGAGTTTTTATTAAAGGGGATTATGGAGAAACAGCGAGTCTAAAAGGGGGAGAAGAAACGATGGCGCACATTTACCGTCCGAAGCATCACGTCCGCTTTGTGACTGCATCGAGCTTGTTTGACGGCCATGACGCCTCAATCAACATTATGCGCCGCATTTTGCAGGCGAGCGGCGCCGAGGTCATCCATTTAGGCCATAACCGATCGGTGGAGGAAATCGTCAATGCCGCCATTCAGGAAGATGTGCAAGGCATTGCCGTCTCCTCGTATCAAGGCGGGCATATGGAATTTTTTAAATATATGTACGACCTGCTCCAAGAGCGGGGGGCGTCCCATATCCGCATTTACGGCGGCGGGGGCGGCGTCATCATCCCGCGGGAAATCAAAGAGCTGCACGAATATGGCATCGCCCGCATTTTCTCGCCGGAAGACGGCCGACGCCTCGGCTTGCAAGGGATGATCAACGTCATGCTTGAAGAGTGCGATTTTCCGACCGTGACGGTGGTGACCGATGAACTGGAGCGGCTTCCGTCCGGCGATGTGCAGGCGATCGCCCGGCTCATCACGCTGTGCGAATATCGCGCCGAGGGGGAAAACAAAGAGGCGGCCGCGGCGGCGGAAGCCGCCATTGAACAAGTGAAGGCGCTCGAGAAGCGCGTGCCGGTGCTCGGCATCACCGGCACAGGCGGAGCTGGGAAAAGCTCGCTCACCGATGAGCTCGTCCGCCGCTTTTTAAACGAAATTCCTGATATCAAAATCGCGATCTTGTCAGTCGACCCGACGAAGCAAAAAACGGGCGGGGCGCTGTTGGGCGACCGCATCCGGATGAACTCGATCAACTCGCCGCGCGTTTACATGAGAAGCTTGGCGACGCGCCATTCCCGCACGGAACTGTCGCCGGCGATTCGCGACGCCATTTCGGTTGTCAAAGCGGCCGGATTTGATCTTGTCATCATTGAAACGAGCGGGATCGGCCAAGGCGACGCCGCCATTACCGAAGTGTGCGACGTGTCGATGTACGTCATGACAAGCGAGTTCGGCGCGCCGACGCAGCTTGAGAAAATCGACATGATCGATTATGCCGATTTGATTGTCATTAATAAATTCGAGCGCAAAGGGTCAGAAGACGCAAAACGGCAAGTGCAAAAACAATATCAGCGCAGCCACCAGCTGTTTGACCGCGATGTTTCGGAAATGCCGGTGTACGGCACGATCGCCAGCCAGTTTAACGACCCAGGCACGAATACGCTCTTTGTCGCGCTTGTGGATACGATCAATAAAAAAGCAGGAACGAATTGGAAAACAAGCTTAAAAACGGTCGCCAATGTCGAAAAGCATAATGTCATCATCCCGAACGAGCGCCGCTACTATTTGCGTGAAATCGCGGAAACGGTCCGCTCGTACCACCGCCGCGCCGAGCAGCAAGTCGAAGTGGCCCGACGCCTCTTCCAAATCGAAGGGGCCATCGAAGCGGCGAAGGAACGGGGCGAAGCGGAAGACGTGATCCGCGCGCTCGAGACGCTCAAAGCGGATTATGAGGCGAAATTGACGCCGGAATCGAAGCGCATTTTGGCGACATGGGAAGAAACGAAAGCGAAATATGCGGCAAAACAATTTGTTACGAAAGTGCGAGACAAAGAAATTGTCACCGAACTGACGACGAAAACGTTGTCCGGTTTGGACATTCCGAAAGTCGTCTTGCCGAAATTCAAAGACTACGGAGAGATTTTGCGCTGGGTGTATAAAGAAAACGTCCCTGGCTCGTTCCCGTATACGGCCGGCGTCTTCCCGTTCAAGCGCCAAGGCGAAGACCCGAAACGGCAGTTTGCCGGCGAAGGGACGCCGGAGCGCACGAACCGCCGCTTCCATTACTTGTGCAAAGAAGACAAGGCGAAGCGGCTCAGCACCGCGTTCGACTCCGTGACGCTCTATGGCGAAGACCCGGACTACCGGCCGGACATTTTCGGCAAAGTCGGGGAAAGCGGTGTCAGCGTCTGTACACTTGATGATATGAAAAAGCTGTACAAAGGGTTTGACTTGTGCGACCCGCTCACATCCGTGTCGATGACGATCAACGGTCCGGCTCCGATTTTGCTGGCGATGTTTATGAATACGGCGATTGACCAGCAAGTCGAGAAAAAGGAAGCCGAGCTTGGCCGCCCGCTCACGCCGGAAGAGTACGAACAAGTGAAGGAATGGACGCTGCAAACGGTGCGCGGCACGGTTCAAGCCGATATTTTGAAGGAAGACCAAGGGCAAAACACGTGCATTTTCTCGACCGATTTCGCCTTAAAAATGATGGGCGACATTCAAGAGTATTTCATCAAGCACCGCGTCCGCAACTACTACTCGGTGTCGATCTCCGGCTACCATATCGCCGAGGCGGGGGCGAACCCGATCACGCAGCTGGCGTTTACGCTTGCGAACGGCTTTACGTATGTCGAGTATTACTTGAGCCGCGGCATGCACATTGACGATTTTGCGCCGAACTTGTCGTTTTTCTTCAGCAACGGCCTCGATCCGGAGTATTCGGTCATCGGCCGCGTCGCCCGCCGCATTTGGGCGATCGTCATGCGCGAAAAATACGGCGCCAACGAACGGAGCCAGAAACTGAAATACCATATCCAAACGTCCGGCCGTTCATTGCACGCGCAGGAGATCGATTTCAACGACATCCGCACGACGCTGCAGGCGCTTCTGGCGATTTATGACAACTGCAACTCGCTGCATACGAATGCCTATGACGAAGCGATCACGACACCGACCGAAGAGTCGGTCCGTCGGGCGATGGCGATCCAACTCATTATCACGAAAGAGTTTGGCCTGACCAAAAACGAAAACCCGCTCCAAGGGTCGTTCATCATTGAAGAGCTGACCGATTTGGTTGAAGAAGCGGTGTTGCAAGAGTTTGAACGGCTCAACGACCGCGGCGGCGTGCTCGGGGCGATGGAGATGCAATACCAGCGCGGCAAAATTCAAGACGAATCACTTTACTATGAAACGAAAAAACATACCGGCGAACTGCCGATCATCGGCGTCAACACGTTCTTGAACCCGAATCCGCCGTCAGAGGACGAACTGAACAACATCCAGCTCGCCCGGGCGACGTATGAAGAAAAAGAGACGCAAATCCGCAACTTGCGCGAATTCCAAGAGCGGAACAAAGACAAAGCCGGCCCGGCGCTCGAACGGCTGAAGCAAGTGGCGACAAGCGGCGGCAACATTTTCGAAGAATTGATGGAAACGGTGAAAGTCGCCAGCCTTGGACAAATCACCCGCGCCTTGTACGAAGTCGGCGGACAATACCGGCGGAATATGTAATTCGAGGGAGTTTCGTTGTTTTCTGCTTTCGATGGGCGCCCTTGATCACAATGGACAACGGCCCGTTGAACTTTAGCAGATCGGTAGAATGATGGGCAGCGGCTGTTGGCGTACTGGCCCGCCGGAGGCGAAACGAACGGAACGCGGATTGGGCCAAAAGATCAAGACGAATGGGCTTCGTAAGGAAAAAGTGGAGCGGTGTGAACAAAGGTGATTGTGACAACGGATATGTCGGAATCGGAAGGAGGGCCGCCCTCGCCGCAGGGCTGCCCTCCTTTGCTTTTTTCGGCAAATGGGTAGCATAAACCCCGACAATTTGTTTATAATGAATGGTATGTATTCCACTTGCATTCATTTGTTTCATTAATATAGAAGGGGAGTGCTGAACTTGAGCCTGCAGCAGCAATACTCGCCGGAGGAATTGCAGGAGATGTCGTTCGTCGAGCTGGCGAACCTCATTTTGCTTGACAAGCGGGAGGCGCTGCCGTTTGATCAACTCGTTCGTGAAGCAGCAGCGCTGGCCGGCATATCGGAAGAAGAGATGGAGGCGCGGCTGGCCCAATATTACACCGATTTAAACATCGACGGCCGGTTTATTTGCGTTGGGGAAAACGTCTGGGGATTGCGCGCATGGTATCCGTTTGACCAGACAGAAGACGAAACGGTGACGATCGTCAAGCCGAAGAAGAAGAAAAAAGCGCTTGACGATGAATACGATGAATACGATGAGTTGCTTGAAGATGAAGATCTCGATTACGACGATTTGGATGAATATGATGGGGAAGAGCTCGAGCTTGATGAAGACGAGCTCTTGGAAGATGAAGAATTCGATCTGGACGAAGACGTCGCGTTTGACGATGACATTCTCGGCGATGAAGAGTTTGAGCTGGACGATGCGCCGCTTGATGAAGAGCTTGATCTCGAAGAGCCGGAGGAAGACGAATAACCGCTTGACTTTGCCAGGGGAACCCGGTACAATGTGTGTTGGGCTCTTGAAAACGAACAAATCGATCGCTCCCTTACGTACGGTAAGCGGAGCGTTTTTTATTTGCGCCTTTCGCAAACACTGAAACTGTTACCGCAATTTCGGCAAGGGGGAAGACAAAATGACGAAATACATTTTTGTGACGGGCGGCGTTGTTTCCTCACTCGGGAAAGGGATTACGGCGGCTTCGCTTGGACGTTTGTTGAAAAACCGCGGGTTGAACGTGACGATCCAAAAGTTTGACCCGTACATTAACGTCGACCCAGGGACGATGAGCCCGTATCAGCACGGCGAGGTGTTCGTCACGGACGACGGTGCAGAGACGGATTTGGATTTAGGGCATTATGAACGGTTCATCGATATTAATTTAAACAAATACAGCAACGTGACGACAGGAAAAATTTATTCCGCCGTCATCCGCAAAGAGCGCCGCGGCGATTACCTAGGCGGCACGGTGCAAGTCATTCCGCACATTACCAACGAAATTAAAGAGCGCGTCTTCCGGGCCGGAAGAGAGACGAACGCCGATGTCGTCATTACGGAGATCGGCGGCACGGTCGGCGATATTGAATCGCTTCCGTTTTTAGAAGCGATCCGCCAAATCAAAAGCGATGTTGGACGAGAAAACGTCATGTACATCCACTGCACGCTCGTGCCGTACATCAAGGCCGCTGGGGAAATGAAAACGAAGCCGACGCAGCACAGCGTGAAAGAATTGCGCAGCCTCGGCATTCAGCCGAACGTCATCGTCGTGCGCACGGAAATGCCGATGCCGCAGGAAATGAAAGAGAAAATCGCCCTCTTTTGCGACATCGATCCGAAAGCGGTCATCGAGGCGCGCGATGCCGACACGCTGTATGCGGTCCCGCTTATGCTTCAAGAACAAAAACTGGACCAAATCGTGTGCGAACATTTGCGCCTCAACTGCCGCGAAGCGGATATGACCGAATGGAAGGCGCTCGTCGAGAAAGTGCGCAACTTATCGAAAACGACGAAAATCGCTTTGGTTGGCAAATACGTCGAGCTTCCGGACGCCTATATTTCTGTTGTTGAGGCGCTCCGTCATGCGGGGTATGCGTTTGACACCGACATTGATATTCAGTGGATCAATGCTGAGCATGTGACGCGTGACAATGTAGCCGACCTGTTGAAAGATGCGGACGGCATTTTGGTTCCGGGCGGGTTCGGCGACCGCGGGGTCGAAGGGAAGATTGAGGCGATCCGCTACGCCCGCGAGCAGCGCGTGCCGTTTTTGGGCATTTGCTTAGGAATGCAGCTCGCCTCGATTGAATTTGCTCGCCATGTTGTCGGGTTGTCCGGCGCCCATTCGTCCGAGTTTGACCCGAACACGCCGCATCCGATCATCGACTTGCTTCCGGAGCAGAAGGATGTCGAAGATTTAGGCGGCACGCTCCGCCTCGGCTTGTATCCGTGCAAGCTGCAGGAAGGGACGCTTGCCTACGCCGCCTACGGCGATGAAGTCATTTACGAGCGCCATCGCCATCGGTACGAATTCAACAACCAATACCGGCCGATCATGGAAGAGCACGGCTTCGTCTTTTCCGGCACGAGTCCGGACGGACGGTTGGTTGAAGTGATCGAACTCAAGGATCATCCGTGGTTCGTCGCCGCGCAATTCCATCCGGAATTCACCTCGCGCCCGACGCGGCCGCAGCCGCTGTTCCGCGAGTTTGTCAGAGCGTCGCTGAAAGAGTGACGAAAAAGGGGCTGTCCCAAAAAAAGCCGTAGAACGGCCTTTTGGGTTCAGCCCCCTTTCTTTTTTGGATATTTTTCATCTTGTCAAGCACGATGCCCATTGATCAGGCGCCGTTTTTTGGGCGGTTTCTATACCTCTTTGCCTTTGGCCGGTCGGAGAGCGCTCGCTTTCATGGCGGCTGTTATTCATATTCCGCCAAAATTTCATCGAGCAAAACGCGCAGTCCGTAGTAGATGAATGAAGCGGTGATGATCGTCGGCATGCCGATGCGGCGGCCGTCTTCGGTCGGCACGAGCGGGCGGGAAAGTTTGCTGTCGATAAAGACGGTGGCCATATCGGCCAGTCCGGGTTCATCCTTGACGAGCGCCGCGACGGCCACTGCATCAACGCCGTGCGCCTGCAGCTGTTCGACGAGGCGAATGGCCTCAGGATCGGCGGAAAAGCGGGCAAATAGAAGCGCTCGGTCCGTTTCCTGCCAGTCATCGGTTGCTGTCGGCTCAAGCCGTTTGGCTTTCGGCAGCGGATCGGGGCCAAGAAGCGCGGCGGTGACGACCGCATCGAGTTCACCTATGCCATACAGCCAAATGCGTCCATCACCGATGGCGGCCTGAGCGAGCAGACGCGCCCCGTCTTCGAGCGCCAGCTCTTCATCCGCGGCGATTTTTTGCAACAATCCGATCGTTTGCGTCGTTAAAATTTTCACGGTTCGGCCTCCCTTCGCCGCTATTATACAAAATCGGCAAACAACAAGAAAAGCAAGCAGGAAAAGGGTTTGCCAAATGCGAAACATTAATAGGGAGAAAACAGGGAATAGAGGTGCATAACTGTGGGAAACAAAATTTTGATTGTCGACGACCAGTATGGCATCCGCATTTTGCTCAACGAAGTGTTTCAGCGGGAGGGGTATGTAACGTATCAGGCCGCCAACGGCATGCAGGCGCTCGAAATCGCCCGCAAACATCACCCCGATCTTGTGCTTCTTGATATGAAAATTCCTGGCATGGACGGCATTGAAATTTTAAAACGGTTGAAAGAGATTGATCCGGATATTAAGGTGATCATCATGACCGCCTACGGGGAGCTCGATATGATTCAAGAAACGAAAGAGCTCGGGGCGCTGATGCATTTTGCCAAGCCGTTTGATATTGACGATTTGCGCGTTGCCGTCAAAAAATACATTACCGCCTAGACAGCGCCATCGACGAGCGGCTTTCCTTTGGCAAAGAAAGCGCATCGATGGACATTGATGACGCTGTCGTCTTTAGGAGAATAAAGGGTGGAAATGTTGCCGTTTTGCCGGCAAGTTGGTATGCTTATAACGTAGATGGATTTTGCGCCTGTGGACCCAGTCACCGCCAGGGCGACAAAGACGACGATCAGCTAAGGAGGATGGAACCATGCCGTTAGTATCGATGAAAGAGATGCTCAACGAGGCGCTGCGCGGCAAATACGCGGTCGGTCAATTTAACATTAACAACTTGGAATGGACACAAGCCATTTTAGCGGCGGCCGAAGAGGAAAAATCGCCGGTCATTCTCGGCGTCTCCGAAGGGGCGGCCCGCTATATGAGCGGATTCAAAACGGTCGTCAATATGGTCAAAGGGTTAATGGAAGACATGAACATCACCGTTCCGGTCGCCATCCATCTCGACCATGGATCGAGCTTTGAAAAATGCAAAGCGGCGATTGACGCCGGGTTCACCTCGGTTATGATTGACGCCTCCCACCATCCATTTGAAGAAAACGTCCGCATCACCTCGCAAGTCGTTGAATATGCTCATGCGCGCGGCGTTTCGGTCGAAGCGGAGCTCGGCATCGTCGGCGGGCAGGAAGACGACGTCGTCGGAGAAGGGATCATTTACGCCGACCCGAAAGAGTGCGAAGAGCTTGTCAAACAGACAGGCGTCGACTGTCTCGCCCCGGCGCTCGGTTCTGTGCACGGCCCGTACAAAGGAGAGCCGAAGCTCGGATTTGCCGAAATGGAGCAAATCCGCGATTTAACCGGCGTTCCGCTTGTGCTCCACGGCGGCACCGGCATTCCGACCGAACAAATTCAACGCGCGATCTCCCTTGGCACATCGAAAATCAACGTCAATACCGAAAACCAAATGGCGTTTACCAAAGTCGTCCGCGAACTGCTCGCGAAAGACCCGAACGTCTATGATCCGCGCAAAATCATCGGCCCGGGCCGCGACGCCATCAAAGCGACGGTCATCGGCAAAATGCGCGAGTTTGGCTCGTCCGGAAAAGCGGCGCGATGAATCGGCTTCGCGGGCGGCGTTTGGCCGCCGCGCGGCTGCCTTTGCATGTGCAACGAATAACAAGGAGGGTTCAGCATGAAATTTTTTATCGACACTGCCAACTTGGAAGAAATCAAACACGCCCATGAACTCGGCATTTTGGCCGGCGTCACGACCAACCCAAGCCTCGTGGCGAAGGAGAACGTATCGTTCCATGATCGGTTGCGCGAAATTACATCGATCGTTTCTGGTTCGGTGAGCGCTGAAGTCATTTCGACTGACGCCGCTGGCATGATCGCGGAAGGCGAAGAGCTGGCGAAAATCGCCCCGAACATTACGATCAAAGTGCCGATGACGCCGGAAGGCTTAAAAGCAGTCAAGGCGTTCAGCGAAAAAGGGATTCAAACGAATGTGACGCTTGTGTTCACCGCCAACCAGGCGCTCTTGGCCGCACGCGCCGGCGCGACGTACGTCTCTCCGTTCCTCGGCCGCCTCGATGACATCGGCCATAACGGTTTAGAGCTCATTTCCACCATCGCTGAGATTTTCAACATTCATGGCATTGAAACGGAAATCATCGCCGCTTCGATCCGCCATCCGCACCATGTGACAGAAGCGGCGTTGCGCGGGGCGCATATTGCCACGGTTCCGTACAAGGTGCTTATGCAATTGTTCAACCATCCGCTGACCGATCAAGGAATTGAGAAGTTTCTCGCCGACTGGAATCGGCAAAAATGAAAGTAAGCCGTTTGCCTCTTGGGTGAAGCGGGCTCGCTCTGCCGCGTTCAGGCCGGACGTGATGAGCCCGCCCGGCTTTGCTTTTTCGTCCCAGGGGTGAAGCCAACTTCCGAGCAAAGAAGGGAGACGACGATGGATAAAATGAAAATTATCGGCGGAGATCGGCTGCGGGGAACGATCAAAGTGAGCGGTGCGAAAAACAGCGCGGTCGCTTTGATTCCTGCAACGATTTTGGCCGATTCGCCGGTGACGATCGAGGGGTTGCCGGACATTTCCGACGTGCACATTTTAGGAAGCTTGATCGAAGAAATCGGCGGCTCGTTTTCGTTTGACGGCAAAGAGGCGGTCATCGACCCAACGAATATGGTGTCCATGCCGCTTCCAAATGGGAAGGTGAAAAAGCTGCGCGCCTCCTACTATTTGATGGGGGCGATGCTTGGCCGCTTCAAAAGAGCGGTTGTCGGCTTGCCGGGCGGATGTCATCTCGGTCCGCGCCCGATTGACCAGCATATCAAAGGGTTTGAGGCGCTGGGAGCCACCGTAACGAACGAGCAGGGCGCCATTTACTTGCGCGCGGAGGAACTGCGCGGAGCCCGCATTTTTTTGGACGTCGTCAGCGTCGGCGCGACGATCAACATCATGCTGGCGGCGGTGCGCGCCAAAGGGCGGACGATTATCGAAAATGCGGCGAAAGAGCCGGAAATCATCGATGTAGCGACATTGCTTTCGAATATGGGCGCGAAAATCAAAGGAGCCGGCACCGATGTGATCCGCATTGACGGCGTCGAAAAATTATCGGGCTGCCGCCATGCCATCATCCCGGATCGGATCGAAGCCGGGACGTACATGATCGCCGCCGCGGCCACCAATGGCGAAGTCGTCGTCGACAACGTCATCCCGCAGCACGTTGAATCGCTGACGGCCAAATTGCGCGAAATGGGGGTGCGCGTGGAGACGGGGGAAGATCAAATTCTCGTCTGCGGCACCGACGTTTTGAAAGCGGTTGACGTCAAGACGCTCGTCTATCCGGGCTTCCCAACTGATCTGCAGCAGCCGTTTACCGCGCTGCTGACAAAAGCCAACGGCACAAGCGTCGTCACCGACACGATTTACAGCGCCCGCTTCAAGCATGTCGATGAATTGCGGCGCATGAACGCCAATGTAAAAGTCGAAGGCCGCTCAGCCATCGTCACCGGCCCCGTCAAACTGCAAGGGGCGAAAGTGAAGGCGAGCGATTTGCGCGCCGGGGCGGCGCTTGTCATTGCCGGGCTGATGGCTGAAGGAGTGACGGAGATCACCGGCGTCGAGCATATCGACCGCGGCTACAGCAACCTCGTCGAAAAACTGTCTGACATCGGCGCCACCATTTGGCGCGAAAAAATGACCGATGAAGAAATCGAGCAAGTGAAAAACGCGTAACGTCCAGTCGACAAAGGGGAAGGGGAGAACGACGATGGAACGAAGCTTATCGATGGAACTCGTGCGCGTCACCGAAGCGGCGGCGCTTGCCGCCGCCCGCTGGATGGGGCGCGGGAAAAAGAATGAGGCTGATGACGCCGCGACGTCGGCGATGCGCGACGTGTTTGACACCGTGCCGATGAAAGGCACCGTCGTCATCGGCGAAGGGGAAATGGACGAAGCGCCGATGCTGTATATCGGGGAAAAGCTCGGCAACGGCTATGGCCCGCGCGTCGATGTCGCTGTCGACCCGCTTGAAGGGACGAACATCGTCGCTTCCGGGGGATGGAACGCCTTGGCTGTCGTCGCTGTCGCTGACCACGGCCATCTGCTTCACGCGCCGGACATGTACATGGAGAAAATCGCCGTCGGGCCGGAAGCGGTCGGGATGATTGACATTGAGGCGCCGATCATCGACAATTTAAAGGCGGTGGCGAAGGCGAAAAACAAAGATATTGAAGACGTCGTCGCGGTTGTTCTCAACCGTCCGCGCCATGAGCGTCTCATTCATGAGCTGCGTGAAGCCGGCGCCCGCATTAAGCTCATCAATGACGGCGATGTCGCCGCCGCCATTAACACGGCGTTTGACCATACCGGCGTTGACATTTTGTTCGGCTCGGGCGGCGCGCCGGAAGGAGTGCTCGCGGCGGTCGCGTTGAAATGCCTTGGCGGCGAACTGCAAGGGAAGCTGCTGCCGCAAAACGACGATGAAGTCGAGCGGTGCAAACAAATGGGCATTGACGTCAACAAAGTGCTGCGCATGGACGATTTGGTGAAAGGAGACGACGCGATTTTTGCCGCCACCGGCGTCACCGACGGCGAGCTGTTGCGCGGCGTGCGGCTGAAAGGGGCGTACGGCCTCACCCACTCCGTCGTCATGCGGGCCAAGTCCGGCACGGTCCGCTTCATCGAAGGGCGGCACAGTTTGAAGAAAAAACCGAACTTAGTCATCAAATGATATCCTACCATCCGGCCGGGCGCCGGAGCCGCGCCTGGCTCGGAAAAACAAAAAAATATTGATTAAAAAGAAGAAAAAAGGGTAAAATAGTCGTGTTGCTTATGCAAAAATAAGCTCTGCCATTCTACTTCTTTATTTCATTTCAGCCTTCATCATCTTCGAAATGAATCCCTTCGCCTGTCGAATTGATGACCAATACGTCCGAACACGAACGATGGGAGAATAGGAAAATTTGCAAAGTGTGGTGTCAAGATGGAATTAACGTTAGCAGCACTAGAAAACATGAAATTGAAGGAGCTGTATGAGCTCGCCAAGCAATACAAAATTTCATACTACAGCAAGTTGACGAAAAAGGAGCTTATTTTTGCGATTTTGAAAGCGCGTGCCGAACAAGACGGCCTCTTTTTCATGGAAGGCATCCTCGAAATCATTCCGTCGGAAGGATTCGGCTTTTTGCGCCCGATCAACTATTCCCCGAGCTCGGAAGACATTTACATTTCCGCTTCCCAAATCCGCCGTTTTGATTTGCGCAACGGGGATAAAGTATCCGGCAAAGTGCGGCCGCCGAAAGAAAATGAACGCTACTTCGGCTTGCTTCATGTCGAAGCGGTCAACGGCGAAGACCCGGAAGTCGCCAAGGAGCGCGTTCACTTTCCAGCGTTGACGCCGCTTTACCCGAATCGGCAAATGAAGCTGGAGACAACGCCGGACAAGCTGTCGACCCGCATCATCGACTTGATCGCTCCCGTCGGCTTTGGCCAGCGCGGGTTGATCGTCGCGCCGCCGAAAGCTGGCAAGACGATGCTGCTGAAGGAAATTGCCAACAGCATCACCACAAACCACCCGGATGTCGAGTTGATCGTCTTGCTCATTGACGAACGGCCGGAAGAAGTGACCGACATCGAGCGGTCGGTGCAAGGCGATGTCGTCAGCTCGACGTTTGATGAGGTGCCGGAAAACCATATTAAAGTGGCCGAGCTTGTCTTAGAACGGGCGATGCGATTAGTTGAGCATAAGCGTGACGTCGTCATTTTAATGGACAGCATCACCCGCCTCGCCCGGGCGTACAACTTGGTCATTCCGCCGAGCGGACGCACGCTCTCAGGAGGGATCGACCCAGCGGCGTTTCATCGCCCGAAGCGGTTTTTCGGCGCGGCGCGCAACATCGAAGAAGGCGGCAGCTTGACGATTTTGGCGACCGCCCTCATTGACACCGGGTCGCGCATGGATGACGTCATTTACGAGGAATTTAAAGGCACCGGCAACATGGAGCTCCATCTTGACCGCTCGCTCGCCGAGCGCCGCATTTTTCCGGCGATTGACATTCGCCGCTCGGGAACGCGCAAAGAGGAGCTGCTCATCCCGAAAGAACATTTGGAAAAGCTGTGGGCGATCCGCAAAACGATGGCCGATTCGCCCGACTTTATCGAGCGGTTTTTGAACAAATTGCGCCGGACGAAGTCAAACGAAGAGTTTTTCGCCTTGCTCGATCAGGAGTGGAAACAGGGCGGCCCGCCCCGTCTGTAGGCAGTTGGCGGAATTTGCCGCGAATCGCCCGTTGCAAACTGACAGAAAAGCTGTTATAATCTTAACATGTGTGTTTTGGCTATCGCCTTTTGGTTTGTGCGATCCGTGATTTGCACCGGCTGGGTTCGCTTCGGTGGAGTCCCAGCTGTTCCATGCGCTGCGCCTTGCCAAACGGGCGGGCGCGCATAAGCATGAAGCGTTCCATGCTACGAATCACTCTGTTTCGATAAGATACAGGGCGGAAGGAGATGAAAACGATGAAACAAGGCATCCATCCAGAGTACAAAAAAGTCATCGTCCGTTGCGCATGCGGCAACGAATTCGAAAGCGGTTCGGTCAAAGACGAGCTGCGCGTGGAGATTTGCTCGGAATGCCATCCGTTCTTCACGGGCAAACAAAAATTTGTTACGGCAGCGGGCCGCGTGGATAAATTCAATAAAAAATACGGCCTTAAGTAACAAGGACGTGACGAAAGCAGGCAAGCGAAACTTGCCTGCTTTTTCGTGAGAGCAGATGGAAGGCCGGTTGCTTATCAAGCTGATCCCGCTGATCGTTGCGATGGCAGACGGCAAGGAGCGGCCGATGGTTTGAGGACAGTGTTGTGTGAAAGGAGAGGCCCCGATGTACGTGATGACGCAGTCCGGCTGGCTTGAGCTCATTTGTGGATGCATGTTTTCCGGCAAATCAGAAGAATTGATTCGCCGCGTCCGCCGCGCTCAGTTTGCCAAGCAGGAAGTGAAAGTGTTCAAACCGACGATCGACAATCGTTATAGCGAAGACGCAGTCGTGTCGCACAACGGCAATTCGGTGATCGCCATTCCGGTCGCGACGCCGGCGGAAATGTTCCGCTACATTTCCGCCGCCACCGACGTCGTCGCCATCGATGAAATACAGTTTTTTTCCGACGACATCATCGATGTGGTGCAAACGCTCGCTGATTGCGGCTACCGCGTCATCGCCGCGGGGCTCGACCAAGATTTTCGCGGCGAACCGTTTGGCCCCGTGCCGGCGCTGATGGCGATCGCTGAGTCGGTGACGAAGCTGCAGGCGGTTTGCACGGTATGCGGTTCCCCGGCCAGCCGGACGCAGCGGCTCATTAACGGTGCGCCCGCCTCTTATGACGATCCGGTGATTCTCGTCGGCGCCAGCGAGGCGTACGAGCCTCGCTGCCGCCATCACCATGAAGTGCCTGGCAAACCGAAAAAGCGATACAACCACCCGCTTGCTGGACATACGGGTGAGTGATGGTGAGGCGGTCACTGATGTTGTTTGGCCGCTTTCATCGGCCAAGTGGCGAAGCGCAGCCATCGTTGATGGAAACGGTGCATATTCGTATGTTTCGCCGACCGAGAAGGGCGGAAGCGGCGCCATCATTCTCGCCCGTCTCGTGCGTCCATTCGCTATGGGAGGAAAAAGCGTTTGGCATGCGGCTCGTTCATCATTGATCGTTCGCTTGACTAGGCTGCCCCTTTTGTTCGTTCGCCGCAAAATAGACGAATGATGGCAGAAAGATTTATGGCTTGCCGTGTATCATTGACGGGCGATCATGGACATCCTAACAGCTAAGGAGGCGAAAAAGGATGAGACGCATCTGGCTGTTAGGAATGATCTTCCTGCTTTCGGCCTGTTCGCTCGCTCCGGATCATCCGTCCTACCGCCAGCAAAGCGAGGACAAAAACGGCGCGCGGCTGATGACGGACGGGCGGCCGAAGATCGACGCTGACAGAGACTTGTACAACAACTTCGACGATCCGGAAAACGTGCGGCAAAACCCGAATTTTATCAGCTTGACCGAAGGAAGCGAAAACCAGCGCGCCGATACGCGCAAGGCAGCACAACTCATCGAGCGGTACACCGATTACCACGCCGACTCCATCTGGTTTCACGGCGGCAATATGTATGTGACCGTTGATGCACCGGAAGAGCTGTCTGACGAGGAGCGGCAGCGCGAGGCGCAACGCATTGACAAGCTGCTGACAAAAGCGATCCCGACATACGAGATCATCGTGCGCGTCAACTGAGAGCTCCCGCTTGCCAAAAGCGGGGGTTTTTGTTTGGCTTCATTTCATGCTATAATCTAAAATTAGACTGTGTGGGAAAAACAGAGGTGAATGATGTGTTTGATCGGTTGGAAGCTGTGGAGCAACGGTATGAAAAGCTCAATGAACTGTTGATGGACCCCGACGTCATCAACGATCCGAAAAAGCTGCGCGATTATTCGAAAGAGCAGGCGGATTTGGAAGAAACAGTGCAAACGTACCGCGAATACAAATCGGTTCGCGAGCAGCTGGCCGAAGCGAAAGCGATGCTCGAAGAAAAGCTGGAGCCGGAGCTGCGCGAGATGGTGAAAGAGGAAATCGGCGAGCTGGAAGAACGGGAAGAGGCGCTCGTTGAAAAGCTGAAAGTGTTGCTTTTGCCGAAAGATCCGAACGATGAGAAAAACGTCATTATGGAAATCCGCGCGGCCGCCGGCGGCGAAGAGGCGGCGCTGTTTGCCGGCGACTTGTACCGGATGTATACGCGCTATGCGGAATCGCAAGGGTGGAAGACGGAAGTGATCGAAGCGAGCCCGACCGGCCTCGGCGGCTATAAAGAAATCATTTTTATGATCAACGGCAAAGGGGCGTATTCAAAGCTGAAGTTTGAAAACGGCGCGCACCGCGTCCAGCGCGTCCCGGAAACGGAGTCAGGCGGGCGCATCCATACGTCGACGGCGACGGTCGCCTGCCTGCCGGAGATGGAAGAAATCGAAGTCGAAATCAATGAAAAAGACATTCGCGTCGACACGTTCGCCTCAAGCGGACCGGGTGGGCAAAGCGTCAACACGACGATGTCGGCCGTGCGCCTCACCCATATTCCGACCGGCATTGTCGTCACGTGCCAAGACGAAAAATCGCAAATCAAAAACAAAGAAAAAGCGATGAAAGTATTGCGCGCCCGCATTTACGACAAATACCAGCAAGAAGCGCGCGCTGAATACGACCAAACGCGCAAGCAAGCTGTCGGCACCGGCGATCGTTCTGAACGCATTCGCACGTACAACTTCCCGCAAAACCGCGTCACCGACCACCGCATCGGACTGACGATCCAAAAGCTCGATCAAGTGCTCGATGGGCATTTGGATGAAATCATCGAGGCGCTCATTTTGGACGACCAAGCGAAAAAATTGGAGCAAGCGAACGATGCGTCGTAACGTACATGAAGTCCTCGCCTGGGCTTCTTCTTTTTTGCGCGCCCACGGAAAAGAGGAGCGGGCGGCGGAGTGGCTATTGTGCCACCATTTGCGCACCGATCGGGCCGGGCTGTTCGCCCGTTGGCGCGAGCCGGTCGACGAAGCGGTATATGAACGATTTGCGGCCGATGTGCGCCGCCATGCGGTGGACCATGTGCCGATTCAATATTTGATCGGCTATGAATCGTTTTACGGCCGGTTGTTTCTTGTCAATCGCCATGTGTTAATCCCGCGCCCGGAAACGGAAGAACTGGTGCTTGGCGTCCTAAAGCGGGTGCCGCGTCTATTTGCTGGTCGGAAGCGGATCGATGTCGTTGACGTCGGCACTGGCAGCGGGGCGATCGCCGTGACATTGGCGCTGGAGAACAAAGCGTTGTCGGTGACCGCAACCGATATTTCCGAAGCGGCGCTCGCGGTCGCCCGTGAAAACGCCCGGCGGCTCGGGGCGAACGTTTCATTTTTGTGCGGCGATTTGCTGCAGCCGATCATGGCCATGGGGTGGACGGTCGATGTCGTCGTTTCCAATCCGCCGTACATTCCAGAGACGGACGCCGCTATGCTTTCCCCGGTCGTCAAAAACTATGAGCCGCACACGGCGCTCTTTGGCGGCCGCGATGGGCTCGATTTTTACCGCCGCTTCGCCCGCGAGCTGCCGCTTGTGCTCGGCGCGCCGGCGCTTGCCGCTTTTGAAGTCGGCGCCGGGCAAGGGGAAGCAGTGGCGGCGCTCTTGGCCGCAGCGTTTCCAGAAGCCGCAGTGGAAGTCGATTTTGACCTCAACGGCAAAGACCGGATGGTGTACATGACGCGGCCGAAAAACGGGAAAAAGTGTTAGATTGATAGGTTTAAAAACGAGCGGCGCCGTCCACAATGAAAGGTGAAAGGACGGTGCCGATGATGACCATCAAAGGAAATGCCATTGCCATATGTTTATATATCATTCTATTAACGACAGGCGTACTCGTCGAGCTGTACGGCCACAAGACGGACGCCGGGGCGAACGCGGCGGTCGCCATCCCTGATGAGGCAATCCGCTTGCGCATTTTAGCCAACAGCGACGCCGATGAAGACCAACAATTGAAGCGAAAAGTGCGTGATGCGGTCAATGCGCAAATCAACGGCTGGGTGGCCGAACTCACTTCGTTTGAGGAAGCAAAGCGCGTCATCCGCTCTCACCTGCCGGACATCGAGCGGACGGTCGCCCGCGTGTTGCGCGATGAACAAAGCGATCAAACGTACAAAGTGGAGTTTGGCCCGGTTCATTTTCCGACGAAAGTGTACGGCAACTACGTATATCCGGCTGGCATCTATGATGCCGTGCTGATCACGCTTGGGGAAGGAAAAGGAGCAAACTGGTGGTGCGTTCTGTTCCCGCCGCTTTGTTTTCTCGATTTTTCCAACAGCGATGCCGTCATGATGGCGGCGAACCGATCGCCTGCAGGAACGAATGAACCGGTGTCGGCTGAGAGCGTCCGGTCAATGGAAGCCGGGTCGAAGCAAAACAGCGAGTCGGCCGAAGCGGAAGCTGAGGCGATGCGAAGCGGCGAGCAGGCCATCGAGCGGGACGAACCGAAAGAGGAGAGGGGTGCGATGGCGGAAACCGAAGATCGCGCCGCTTCGTCCATCCATGCGGATGGCGAGAAGGACAAAGGGCACACTGATGATCAAGACTCGTCCTTCGTCGTCATGGCCGAGCCGGAACAGCCGGTGGAAGTAAAATTTTTCTTCAAAGAGTGGCTCAGCCATCTCATTCCATAAGCATCTATCCACAAAGTTATCCACAAAAATAACAAGTTTATTCACAATTTGTGTATAACTGTGGAAAGGCATCGGGCGGCGATCTGACGCTTGTAAAAAAAGCCGCCATTTTCAAGGCGAATCACGGCGATGGAGAAGGTGAAACGATTGAAAACGCGTGTTTGGGTTGTGGATAATATTGTTGATAAACAGCAAGTTTATCCACAAATACGAGAGGCGGTTGAATGGCTGCGGGCCGGGGAAGTCATCGCATTCCCGACGGAAACGGTGTACGGGTTGGGGGCCGATGCGGCCAATACAGCCGCGGTGGAAAAAATTTTCGCCGCCAAAGGGCGGCCGAGCGACAATCCGCTCATCGTTCATGTCGCCAGCATGGCCCAAGCGGAGGCGGTAGCCGCCTCGATCCCGCCGATGGCGAAAACGTTGATGGAGCGGTTTTGGCCGGGGCCGCTCACGTTAGTATTGCCAAAACGGGCCAAAGCGGTGTCTGAACGGGTGACGGCTGGGCTGCCGACGGTGGCGGTGCGCATGCCGGATCACCCGCTGGCGCTGGCGTTGATCGAGGCGAGCGGCTTGGCGTTGGCCGCCCCGAGCGCGAATCGGTCAGGAAGGCCGAGTCCGACGACGGCGGCGCACGTGCTTGCCGATTTAGACGGGCGGATCGCCGGGGTGATCGACGGCGGGCCGACCGGCGTGGGCGTTGAATCGACGGTGCTCGATTGCAGTGGGGGCGTGCCGACGATTTTGCGCCCGGGAGGGGTGACGAAAGAGGCGCTTATTGAAGCGATCGGCCGCGTTGAAGAGGCCGCTGCTGTGGACGACGAGGCGGCGCCGAAAGCGCCGGGGATGAAATATACGCATTATGCGCCGAAAGCGCCGCTTTGGATCGTCGCCGGCCCGCCCGCGTTTTTGCAGCGGCTTGTCGATGAAAGCCGGGCGGAAGGGAAAACGGTCGGCGTGTTGACGACCGAGGAGAACCGGGATCAGTATGCGGCCGATGTCGTGCTGCCGTGCGGAACGCGCCAGGCGCTTGAGACGGTCGCGAGCCGGCTGTACGACACGCTGCGCCGATTTGATGAAACGAACGTCGATCTCATTTACAGCGAGGCGTTTCCGGAAGAAGGAATCGGCGCGGCGATCATGAACCGGCTCCGCAAAGCAGCCGGCGGACGCGCCATCAGCGAACAGCGGAAATGAAAGGACGTCCGTCTGTATAGATGCAGCGAACAAGTTTCACATATCCTGGTCGAGAAAGCAGCTTGTCTATTTTTTGACGGTCGGAGGCAAGCCGCAGGCTTCTTCGTCGCGCCTTGGCGTGACGGAAGACCGAACGGAAACGCGCTTCACAGATCCATGTATGGGTTTGGAAGCGGCGTTGTTCGGTCGTGCGACAGTCGAGAAAACGGCTCTGCAAACGGTAAGGTTCAAATTGCAACTAGAGGATTTGGGGGATGCCGTTTCCAAGCGCTAAACCGGTCTGTTGTGGACCGGTTTTTTCTTTTCCGTCCGCCCGTCAATCAGGCGGCGCCCATTGGCTGCCCGCTCTGCTTCTAAACTGCCCTGGACGTGCATATGTTTAGCAATAAGGCCGGTCCGGGAGGGAAGAAACATGGGCGCATTCATCGGCGAAATCATCGCGCTGTCAATGATGGCGCTGGCGCTGGGCATGGACGCGTTTTCAGTCGCTTTAGGAATGGGGCTGTTGCGCCTCCGGCTGCGGCAAATGTTTTATATCGGGTTGACGATCGGCTTGTTTCATATTCTCATGCCGCTTGCTGGCATGGCGGTCGGCCGCCTGCTGTCGCGCGAGTTCGGAAGTGTCGCGACATACGCGGGCGGGGCGCTGCTGTTATGGCTTGGCGGGCAAATGATCATCGCCTCGTTCCGGAGGGACGATGGCTCACCGCTGTTTCCTCGTGGGGTGGGGTTGCTTTTTTTTGCGTTCAGCGTCAGCCTAGACAGCTTTTCCGTCGGGCTGAGCCTCGGCATTTTCGGAGCGCGGACGATGGTGACGATTTTGCTGTTTGGTCTGTTCAGCATGGTGCTGACATGGGTTGGGCTTTTTGTCGGCCGCCATTTTCAGCAATGGCTCGGTTCTTACAGCGAAGCGCTCGGCGGCAGCATTTTGCTGGCGTTCGGGCTCAAGCTGCTTTTTCTATAAACGGCGGCAGGCGGTTTTCCTTCAGTGGAAAAAAGCGGACTGCCTGCTTTTTTTGCGGCTCTTCACCAAAAGTTGTACTTGATTTTTTCTGAACATACCCTATTTACGCTTGTGAGGGAAAATCAGCACTTTTTGCCTATCCTTACGCAGGAAACCGCATTGCTTGTCAAGTACATGTTGTGGTGAAGAGCCTTTTTTTGCTCTTTTCCCTATGGTATATTGATGGTAAGTCATTGATGTGAAGAGGTGGTTGTATGCCATACCGCATTTTGTTCGTCTGCACGGGCAATACGTGCCGAAGCCCGATGGCCGCTGCATTGTTGGAGAATAAGCAGCTGCCAGGCGTCGAGGTGAAATCGGCCGGCGTGTTTGCGGCGGAAGGGAGCGAGGCGTCGGTTCACGCCAAGACGGTGTTGAAGGAAAAAGGAATCGAAGCGGCCCACCGCTCCTCGCAGCTGAAAAAAGAGCATATCGACTGGGCGACGCACGTGCTGGCGATGACATCCGGCCATAAAGAAATGATCGTCGAGCGTTTCCCAGAAGCGAAGGACAAAACGTTTACGTTGAAGCAGTTCGTCTCGGGAACAGACGGCGACATCGCCGATCCGTTCGGCGGGCCGATTGAAGTGTACCGGGCGGCGCGCGATGAGCTGGAGACGCTCATTGACCGCTTGGCGGAAAAGTTGCAAACAGAACAATGAGGTTGAGAAGTGAGGGGGAACACAAATGGGGGGGACAAGTCATCGGTTCGGTTTGCGCCTGAAGCTCGTCGTCTTTACGACAGCGTTGGCGCTGATCACGTATTCAACGAGCGCCTTTTTCTTGTACGTTTTGTATGATCAGTGGTTCGCCTCATGGAACAAAAGCGTGTTCACGATGATCGTGTTGCTCCTTGGCATCTTTTGGTCCGGAGTGCTTGCCTATTTGGCCGCTGGCTGGATTACAAGGCCGCTGCAACGGCTCGAGGAAGCGGCGGCAAAGGCGACGGAAGGGCATATCGATGAGGATGTTCCGCTGCCCTCTTCCCATGACGAAATTCGCTCGCTGGCTGTCGCGTTCAACCGGATGCTCGGCCATTTGCGCGCAGTCGTCGCCAATGTGGAAGAGAGCGCAGCGCGCACGACTGAAAAGACGGCGGAAATGAGGCAGGCGTCCGAAACAGCGTCAAACCGTGCACGCGATATTGCAGCGACCATTGACGACATTTCCAAAGGGGCGGCGTCTTCGGCCGAGGCGATTCAAGAGGCGGCTGCGGCGGCCGAGGATGTGCTCGCCATCGCAGTACAAGTAAAAGAAACAGCCGAGCGTGCGGAACAGTCGGTATATGGGATGGCCGAAACGCTGAAGGCAAGCCGCGATATCACCCATTCGCTTGTCAGCGGCATCGATCAGCTGGCTGACGATCAAGAACTGTCGCGGGCGGCTGTCAAGCAGCTCGAAGCACACGCCAATCAAATCGGCAACATTACGTTGCTTGTCGCGGACATCGCTGAACAGACGAACTTGCTTGCGCTCAATGCTTCCATTGAGGCAGCCCGCGCCGGCGAGCACGGCCGGGGGTTTGCCGTCGTCGCTGAGGAAGTGCGCAAGCTGGCTGATGAGAGCGCCAAGGCGGTCAAGAAAATCGCGGAACTGGTCGGCAACATTCAAAATGAAGTCGCCCGTGTGGTGGCGCAAATGGACAAGCAGGTGGCCGCCGCAAACGCTGAGGCGGCGAAAGGGGAGCGCACGAATGAGGCCATTGCGGCCATGGCGGCCTCAGCTGATGAAGTGATCCGCGCCGTCCATGACATCGCTGAGTTGGCGAAGCGTCAAATGGGGCATATGAAGCGGGCCGCGGCGCAGACGCAAGAAGTGGCGGCGATTGCTGAGCAGACGTCCGCCGGCGCGCTCGAAGTTGCGGCGGCGACCGAGGAGCAGGCCGCATCGATCAACGATGTGCATAAACTGGCTGGCGAGTTGGTTGAACAGGCCGAACAATTGCAGGCGGCTGTCGCCCGGTTCCGCACCCGTTGATGCACATGCAAATATGATTCATCGAAAGGAGGAAGGGCGATTCCTCCCTGGCTTTCGCTATCACTGCGAAGCCTAGGGCTCCCCGCCCGAAAGTGATGAAAGTCGCTATTGCTTCTGACCATGGTGGAATTCGCATTCGTGAGGAAATTAAAGCACTGTTGGATGAAATGGGAATCGAGTACACCGATTTTGGCTGCGATTGTGAAACATCGGTCGATTACCCGGATTACGCGCTTCCCGTCGCTGAAAAAGTGGCGCGCGGCGAATTTGATCGCGGCATTTTGATCTGCGGCACCGGCATCGGCATGACGATCGCCGCCAACAAAGTGAAAGGGGTGCGTTGCGCCCTTTGCCACGACGTCTACAGCGCCAAGCTGACGCGCATGCATAACGACAGCAACATTCTCGCGATGGGGGAGCGCGTCATCGGCCCCGGCCTGGCGCGCGAAATCGCCAAGGCATGGCTTGAGACCGAATTTGAAGGCGGACGCCATGCGCGGCGAATCGGCAAAATCGCCGACTATGAAAACAAGCATTTGTAGGCAGAACCAGGGCCGCATCGGAGCGGATGCGGCCTGCGAGCCATAAGCGGAAGACGCCGTGCAGCCCCATGCCGGCCGTGGGCGTCTTGCTTCATGAGAATGGCGGCAGCAAGGGAGTGTATAGAGATGCAACGAAATCGTTTAACATATTCTTGACGGAAAAGTGGCTCATCCATTTTTGACTGTCGAAGGCAAGCCATAGGCTTGCCTCTGTCACGCTAAGGCGTGACGAAAGACCGAACAACGACTCGCTTCACAGACCCATTCATGGGTCTTTAAGCGGTGTTGTTCGGTCACTCGACAGTCGGATGAAATGATCGGTAAAAACGAAGAATGTAAAAGCTTTCAATTGCATTTATATAATTTTGCTGTTTTGGTAAGACAGCTGAACCGTGGGACGCACGGGGATGGCTTGGTGAACAGCCTGCCGCAGGGCGGGTGTTCCCAAGAATCTCCCACCTCTAAGCGTGAGCGTAGGTGGGAGAGCGTTCAAAAAGTCAGGCGTGTTGATTAATCAATAAAAACCCGTTGAGAAGGCTCTGTTCCCAGCTTTTCTGCTGTAGTCGGCAAGCGTTTCGTTCTCTCCACTTGAGAACTGTCGATTCAGGGGAAACGGTTGTTTTTTCATCAGCCTTCTAGGAAAACTCCATATTCGTGAGTATCGCAGGCATCCCCGGAGCCGGACCCGGTTTTGACGAATCACCGTCGAAAGTGCCAGTGTTCGTCAACGGCAGCGTGGATAAAAACGAACGAAGGAGGGGAAGAGGACATGGACGCACGATTGACCGAATGGCGGCAGCAATGGCAAGCCATCTTGCATGAGTTTCGCAAACAGGCTCCGCTTGGCCGCGGCGATGTCGTTGTGATCGGCTGCAGTACGAGCGAGGTGCTTGGCGAGCGGATCGGCACGGCTGGATCGATGGACGTTGCCGCCATGCTGTTTGCCGAGCTTGACGCGTGGCGGCGCGAAACCGGCATTGCGCTCGCGTTTCAATGTTGTGAACATTTAAATCGGGCGCTTGTTGTCGAACGGGAAACCGCCAAAACTCACGGGCTGGAGATCGTTTCGGTCGTTCCGGTGCCGAAAGCGGGTGGGGCGATGGCCGCCTACGCCTATCGAAAGTTCGCTGACCCGGTCGTTGTCGAGGCGATTCGCGCCGATGCCGGCATTGACATCGGCCATACGCTCATCGGTATGCATTTGAAGCCGGTTGCCGTTCCCGTGCGCGTTTCGGTGAAGCACATTGGATCGGCGTGCGTGACGCTGGCGAAAACGCGGCCGAAGCTGATCGGCGGCGCCCGAGCGGTCTACTCGTTGGAAAATCCGAATGATTCCTGTTCTTTCTAGCGGTTTCATTCATTTTTTCTTTGAATTTGCCTAGCTGAAGCTGATAAAATAAAAACGAATATTCACTGATTTCGCATAAGGGGGAGCTATTGATGAATTACTTGCCACAACAAGATCCGCAAGTGTTCGCCGCTATTGAGCAAGAGCGGAAGCGGCAACATGCGAAAATTGAACTGATCGCCTCGGAAAACTTTGTCAGCCGCGCGGTCATGGAAGCGCAAGGGTCGGTGCTGACGAACAAATATGCGGAAGGCTATCCGGGACGCCGCTACTACGGCGGTTGTGAATATGTCGACATCGTCGAAGATTTGGCGCGCGAGCGAGCGAAGCAGTTGTTTGGAGCGGAGCATGTGAACGTCCAGCCGCACTCCGGGGCGCAGGCGAACATGGCCGTTTATTTCACCGTTCTTGAGCACGGCGACACGGTGCTTGGCATGAACTTGTCGCACGGCGGCCATTTGACGCACGGCAGCCCGGTCAATTTCAGCGGCATTCAGTACAATTTTGTCGAATACGGCGTCGATCCGGAAACGCATGTCATTGACTATGACGACGTGCGCGAAAAAGCGCGCCTTCACCGGCCGAAGTTGATCGTCGCCGGCGCGAGCGCCTATCCGCGCATCATCGACTTCGCCAAGTTCCGCGAGATTGCCGATGAAGTCGGCGCCTATTTAATGGTTGACATGGCCCATATTGCCGGTCTTGTTGCGGCAGGTGTTCATCCGAATCCAGTGCCGTACGCCCATTTCGTTACGACGACGACGCACAAAACGCTGCGCGGTCCGCGCGGCGGGATGATTTTATGCCAGGAGCAGTTCGCCAAACAGATCGACAAAGCCATTTTCCCTGGCATTCAAGGCGGCCCGCTCATGCATGTCATTGCCGCCAAAGCCGTCGCGCTCGGCGAAGCGTTGCAAGACGACTTTAAAGTCTACGCGAAGCGCGTCGTGGAGAATGCCAAACGGCTCGCAGCCGCCTTGCAAAACGAAGGATTCACTCTCATTTCCGGCGGCACGGACAACCATTTGCTGCTTGTCGATTTGCGCCCGCAGCAGCTGACCGGGAAAACGGCGGAGAAAGTGCTCGATGAGGTTGGGATTACGGTCAACAAAAACACGATTCCGTACGATCCGGAAAGCCCGTTTGTCACAAGCGGCATCCGCATCGGCACGGCCGCGGTCACGACGCGCGGCTTCGGATTGGAAGAGATGGACGAAATCGCCGCCATCATCGGCCTTGTGCTGAAAAACGTCGGCAGCGAACAAGCGCTTGAGGAAGCGCGCCAACGCGTCGCCGCTTTGACGGAAAAGTTTCCGCTCTATCAAGACTAAGCGCCGCCGCTTCGTCCGAAACCGTACGGTGCACCGCCTCCGGATTTGGCGGTGCGCCTTTTTCCGTTCGTTCGGCAGTTGAATAGGCGCTCGTTTTCCAGTAGAATGTATAGAAGTGCAGCGCATACATACGGAAGAGGAGAGTTGACCCATGGGAAAAGTGTACGTCTTTGATCATCCGCTCATCCAGCATAAATTGACCTACATTCGCGACAAGAATACGGGCACGAAAGAATTTCGCGAGCTTGTCGACGAAGTGGCGACGTTGATGGCGTTTGAAATTACACGCGATCTGCCGCTTGAGGAAGTCGAGATCGAAACCCCCGTCAGTAAAGCCAGAGCGAAAGTGATCGCCGGCAAAAAACTGGGCGTCATTCCGATTTTGCGCGCCGGCATCGGCATGGTTGACGGCATCCTGAAGCTCATCCCGGCGGCGAAAGTCGGCCATATCGGCTTGTACCGCGATCCCCAAACATTAAAGCCGGTCGAATATTACGTCAAGCTGCCGAGCGATGTCGAAGAGCGCGATTTTATCATCGTCGACCCGATGCTCGCAACCGGCGGATCAGCGGTGGCGGCGATCGATGCGCTGAAAAAGCGGGGAGCGAAAAGCATTAAATTTATGTGCCTGATCGCGGCGCCGGAAGGAGTCAAAGCGGTGGAAACGGCCCACCCGGATGTGGACATTTACATCGCTGCCCTTGATGAGCGGTTGAACGACCACGGCTATATTGTCCCTGGTCTCGGCGACGCCGGCGACCGGCTGTTTGGCACAAAATAACAGTTGCAAGGCGCTCCGCGCCGCGCGGGGTTCGCATTCCATCGAGCGGCGGAGAGGGTGCCTTGCCCATGCGTCAGTTAAGCGCTTGCATCGAATAGGCCGCGGCAGAAAGATGGCGCTGAGAAACCGCTCCGTTTGCAAAGCCAAGTATATATATAGATGCAACGAAGAAGTTTAACATATCCTTGACGGAAAAGCGGTTTGCCCCTTTTCGACTGTCGGAGGAAAGCCACAGGCTTCTCCGTCACGCCTTGGCGTGACGGAGGACCGAACAACCGCCTGCTTCACAGACCCATATATGGGTCTGGAAGCGGCGTTGTTCGGTCGCCCGACAGTCGATCAAATACTCGGTAAAAACTGCAAATGGTAAAGCTTCAAATTGCATCTATATAGAATCATGAAAAGGAAAATAGGCTAAAAATAAAATATATCATTATACATCATCATTGTGAGAAGAAAATGAGAAATTGTCACAAATTATTAATATTTGCCCTATGTGAATGAGGTTTTACGTGGAAACACATTGACATTGACCAGGCCGTATTGTATCCTTTACAAGGGGTAGATTGAGAAGGTTTTCATTATGTTAAAGGGTGTGTTGGCATGTCCCCAAAACAGCGCCACCCGTTTCAAGCCATGGCGTTGATGTCCGCCATCGTCTCCCAACTTGTCGGTTCGATTTTGGTCGGCGTTTTCGGCGGGAGATGGATCGATGATCGATTTGGCACCGAGCCGATCTTTTTGATCGTCGGCCTTTTGCTCGGACTGGCGGCCGGCGTGTATGCCATGTTGCGCTTGATCCGCCAATATTTCTCTGAGGAGTAATAAAATGGGAAGTCTTCAAACGGTGTTTTTGCGGCAAGTTAGGTACATATTGTATTTGCTCGCCATCTATACGCTCGGCTTTGGATTTACGCCGTATAAAACCGTTTTTCTCAGCTTGATTCTCGGCACATCGATCAGCCTCCTCATGGTTTGGAACTTAACCTGGAAAATCGAAAAATTCGGACAAGCGGTGGCGGCGCGCAAAAAAGTGCGCACATTAGGCACCTTATCGCGTTTGGCGCTTGCCGCGTTGGCTGCTGTCATTGTTCTGACGTATCCGCAATATTTCCATATCGCGCCAACCGTTTTGGGATTAATGACATCCTACATTGTCATTATAATAGATTTCTTCTTTCACAAATGGAAAAACGACAAGCTGCAGGTATGAAAGCGAGGTGAGAGAGGATGGAGCATAAAGCGCCGCTTGTCGAATTTTTAGGCCTTACGTTTAATTTATCTGATATGTTGATGATTACGATCACGAGCTTGATCGTTTTCATCATTGCTGTTGCGGCTACTCGCTCGCTTCAGCTGCGCCCGACGGGGATGCAAAACTTTATGGAGTGGGTCTTTGACTTTGTCAGAGGCATCATTAACAGCACGATGGATTGGCAAACGGGCGGCCGCTTTTTGACGCTGGGCGTCACGCTCATCATGTATGTGTTTGTGGCCAATATGCTTGGACTGCCGTTTTCCGTCCACGTAAACGGTGAACTTTGGTGGAAATCGCCGACCGCGGATGCGACCGTTACGTTGACGCTGGCGGTGATGGTCGTCGGCCTCACCCACTACTATGGCGTCAAAATGAAAGGGGCGTCCGACTATTTGCGCGATTACACCCGTCCAGTCGCCTGGTTGTTCCCGCTTAAAATCATCGAAGAGTTTGCCAACACGCTGACGCTCGGTTTGCGTCTTTTCGGGAACATTTACGCCGGGGAAATTTTGCTTGGCTTGCTCGCCAGCCTTGGCACGCATTACGGTGTGCTTGGCGCTGTTGGCGCAGCCATCCCGATGATGGTGTGGCAAGCGTTCAGTATTTTTGTCGGAACGATTCAGGCGTTCATTTTTACGATGTTAACAATGGTTTATATGGCTCATAAGGTCAGTCATGACCATTGAGCATTCCTTTTCATTAGAGCAAGACTTGAATGAAACATTACTTTAAACATTGCGAAGGAGGATCTATCAACATGAGTTTGGGTGTACTTGCAGCTGCGATTGCGGTAGGTTTGGGGGCGTTAGGCGCCGGCATCGGCAACGGGTTGATCGTCAGCCGTACCATCGAAGGGATTGCTCGTCAACCAGAATTGCGTCCGGTTTTGCAAACGACGATGTTCATCGGGGTCGCGTTGGTTGAGGCGCTTCCGATCATCGGTGTCGTCTTCTCGTTCATTTACTTAGGTCGATAAGAAATCGATATGGAAAGTGATGGCGAAGTTCGTGTCAACGACCACCTTCGCCATTCCTTTATGTGCGGTTTTGCGAGATCGCGTCGGTGCGATAGCTGTCGAAAGGAGTGAAACGCGGTGTTGTGGAAGGCAAACGTATGGGTGCTCGGCGAAGCGGCGCATGGCATCAGCGGCGGCACGATTATTTACCAATTGCTGATGTTCATCATTTTGCTGGCCTTGTTGCGCAAATTCGCTTGGCAGCCGTTAATGAATATCATGAAACAACGTGAAGAACATATCGCGAACGAAATCGACCAGGCGGAAAAACGCCGTCAAGAAGCAGAAAAACTTCTTGAAGAACAGCGCGAACTGATGAAGCAGTCGCGCCAAGAAGCGCAAGCGCTCATTGAAAACGCGCGCAAGCTGGCTGAAGAGCAGAAAGAACAAATTGTCGCCTCGGCCCGTGCGGAAGCGGAACGGGTGAAAGAAGCGGCGAAAAAAGAAATCGAGCGTGAAAAAGAACAGGCGATGGCCGCGCTCCGCGAACAAGTGGCCTCGTTGTCTGTCTTGATCGCCTCAAAAGTGATTGAAAAAGAGCTGACCGAGCAAGATCAACGCAAGCTGATCGAAGCGTACATCAAAGACGTTCAAGAGGCAGGAGGAGCGCGATGAACCAAGAAGTGATCGCCAAACGGTACGCGTCCGCTTTGTTCCAAATCGCGCTCGAACAAGGACAGCTTGATCGAATCGAAGAAGATGTTCGCGCCGTGCGCCAGGCGTTGGCGGAAAACGGCGAGTTTTTATCGCTTCTTTCGTATCCGAAACTTTCCTTGGATCAGAAAAAAGCGCTCATCCGCGAAGCGTTCGCCGGTGTGTCCACCCCGGTGCAAAACACGCTTCTCCTTCTTCTGGAGCGCCATCGCTTCGGCCTTGTGCCCGAGCTGGCGGAACAGTTTCTCGCCCTAGTCGACGATGCGCGTGGCATCGCCAAGGCGGTCGCCTATTCGGCGCGGCCGTTGACGGACGAAGAACTGCGGGCGCTTTCCGACGTCTTTGCCCAAAAAGTCGGCAAACAGACGCTTGAGATTGAAAATATCATTGATCCGGAACTCATCGGCGGCGTGAAGCTGCGCATCGGCAACCGCATTTACGACGGCAGCGTCAGCGGGCAGCTTGAACGGATTCGGCGGCAGCTGATCGGCTAACATTTGAAGACAGGGGTGAAAGGCATGAGCATTCGAGCGGAAGAAATCAGCGCGCTCATTAAGCAGCAGATTGAAAACTATGAATCGCAAATCCAAGTGAGCGACGTCGGCACCGTCATCCAAGTCGGCGACGGGATCGCGCGCGCTCATGGGCTCGATAACGTCATGTCCGGCGAGCTCGTCGAGTTTGCCAACGGCGTGATGGGCATGGCGTTGAACTTGGAAGAAAACAACGTCGGTATCGTTATTTTAGGACCGTACACCGGCATTAAAGAAGGGGACGAAGTGCGCCGTACGGGCCGGATCATGGAAGTGCCCGTTGGGGAAGCGCTCATCGGCCGCGTCGTCAACCCACTCGGTCAGCCTGTTGACGGATTAGGGCCGGTGGAAACGACGGAAACGCGCCCGATCGAGAGCCCGGCGCCGGGCGTTATGGACCGGAGATCGGTGCATGAGCCGCTGCAAACCGGGATTAAAGCGATCGACGCGCTCGTGCCGATCGGCCGCGGCCAGCGCGAACTCATCATCGGCGACCGGCAAACGGGGAAAACGTCCGTCGCCATTGACACGATCATCAACCAAAAAGACCAAAACATGATTTGTATTTATGTCGCCATCGGGCAAAAAGAATCGACGGTCCGCACCGTTGTCGAAACGCTCCGCAAACACGGCGCGCTCGACTATACGATCGTCGTCACCGCTTCGGCGTCGCAGCCGGCTCCGCTTTTGTTCTTGGCGCCGTATGCCGGTGTGGCGATGGGCGAGTATTTCATGTATAAAGGCCAACACGTGTTAGTGGTCTATGACGATTTATCGAAACAAGCCGCGGCATACCGTGAATTGTCGCTCTTGCTTCGCCGTCCGCCGGGCCGTGAAGCGTATCCGGGGGATATTTTCTACTTGCACTCCCGCCTGCTTGAGCGCGCAGCGAAATTGAGCGATGCCAAAGGCGGCGGTTCCTTGACCGCGCTTCCGTTCGTCGAAACGCAAGCGGGCGATATTTCCGCGTACATTCCGACGAATGTCATCTCGATTACGGACGGGCAAATTTTCTTGCAATCGGACTTGTTCTTCTCCGGCGTCCGCCCAGCGATCAACGCAGGGTTGTCCGTTTCGCGCGTCGGTGGGGCAGCGCAAATCAAAGCGATGAAAAAAGTAGCCGGGACGCTCCGTTTGGACTTGGCCGCTTACCGTGAGCTGGAGGCGTTCGCCCAATTCGGCTCCGACCTCGACAAGGCGACGCAAGCGAAGCTCGCCCGCGGGGCGCGCACGGTCGAAGTGCTGAAGCAAGATTTGCATCAGCCGATTCCGGTCGAAAAACAAGTGTTGATCATCTATGCATTGACGCGCGGCTTTTTGGACGACATTCCGGTTGAAGATGTGCGCCGTTTCGAGAAAGAGTTTTACTTGTGGCTCGACCAAAACGGCCAACACTTGCTTGAGCACATCCGCACGACGAAAGATCTTCCGAACGAAGACGATCTCAATAAAGCGATCGAAGCGTTCAAGAAAACGTTTGTCGTTTCACAATAAGGCCGGCGGGGGCATATCGCCCCCTCACGCCTGTTAGAACCCGTGCAGCAAAAAGGTGGTGAAACCTTTGGCATCGTTACGCGATATTAAAACGCGCATCAATGCGACGAAGAAGACAAGCCAAATTACAAAAGCGATGGAAATGGTCTCGACGTCGAAGCTGAACCGAGCGGAGCAAAACGCGAAATCGTTCGTTCCATATATGGAGAAAATTCAAGAAGTCGTGGCCAATGTGGCGCTTGGCGCCGGCGGCGCTTCGCATCCGATGCTCGTTTCGCGCCCGGTGAAAAAGACCGGGTATCTCGTGATCACGTCGGATCGCGGTCTGGCTGGCGCGTACAACAGCAACGTGCTGCGCCTCGTGTACCAAACGATCCAAAAACGCCATGCTTCTCCGGACGAATATGCGATCATCGTCATCGGCCGCGTCGGGTTGAGCTTTTTCCGCAAGCGGAACATGCCGGTCATTCTCGACATCACCCGCTTGCCGGACCAGCCGTCGTTTGCCGATATTAAAGAAATCGCCCGCAAAACGGTTGGGTTATTCGCCGACGGTACGTTTGACGAGCTGTATATGTATTACAACCATTACGTGAGCGCGATCCAGCAAGAGGTGACGGAACGGAAGCTTCTGCCGCTCACTGACTTGGCGGAGAATAAGCAGCGCACGGTGTACGAATTTGAACCGTCGCAAGAAGAAATTTTGGACGTCTTATTGCCGCAGTATGCGGAAAGCCTCATTTACGGCGCATTGCTCGATGCAAAAGCAAGCGAACACGCCGCCCGCATGACGGCGATGAAGAACGCAACGGACAATGCGAACGAGCTCATTCGCACATTGACGCTTTCCTACAACCGCGCTCGGCAAGCGGCGATTACGCAAGAAATTACGGAAATTGTCGCCGGAGCAAACGCCTTGCAATAGGGGACTAGCAAGTTAGGAGGGAAAACGATGACAAGAGGACGCGTTATCCAAGTCATGGGTCCGGTTGTAGACGTCAAGTTTGAGAACGGCCACTTGCCGGCGATCTACAACGCCCTGAAAATTCAACATAAAGCGCGCAACGAAAACGAAGTCGACATCGACTTGACATTGGAAGTCGCCTTGCACCTTGGCGATGATACAGTACGGACGATCGCGATGGCGTCCACAGACGGCCTCATCCGCGGCATGGAAGTCATCGATACCGGTGCACCGATTTCGGTGCCGGTCGGCGAAGTCACGCTTGGCCGCGTGTTCAACGTCTTGGGCGAGCCGATCGACTTGGAAGGCGACATTCCGGCTGACGCCCGCCGCGACCCGATTCACCGTCCGGCGCCAAAATTCGAGGAATTGGCGACGGAAGTCGAAATTTTGGAAACGGGGATTAAAGTCGTTGACTTGCTTGCCCCGTATATTAAAGGCGGAAAAATCGGTTTGTTCGGCGGCGCTGGCGTAGGAAAAACGGTCTTGATTCAAGAGCTGATCCACAACATCGCCCAAGAGCACGGCGGGATTTCCGTCTTTGCTGGCGTCGGCGAACGGACGCGCGAAGGAA
Organism: Geobacillus thermopakistaniensis; assembly: GCF_000498995.1. Classification (NCBI taxonomy): domain Bacteria; kingdom Bacillati; phylum Bacillota; class Bacilli; order Caryophanales; family Anoxybacillaceae; genus Geobacillus; species Geobacillus thermopakistaniensis. Next base: position 46,455 of record NZ_AYSF01000001.1, on the reverse strand, counting down.
ACGACTTGTACCATGAGATGAAAGATTCCGGCGTCATCAGCAAAACGGCCATGGTGTTCGGACAAATGAATGAGCCGCCGGGGGCGCGGATGCGCGTCGCCTTGACCGGCTTGACGATGGCCGAATACTTCCGTGATGAACAAGGCCAAGACGTGTTGCTCTTTATCGATAACATCTTCCGTTTCACGCAGGCCGGTTCGGAAGTGTCGGCGCTGTTAGGCCGCATGCCGTCGGCCGTTGGTTACCAACCGACATTGGCGACGGAGATGGGTCAATTGCAAGAGCGGATCACGTCGACGGCGAAAGGATCGATCACCTCGATTCAAGCGATTTACGTCCCGGCCGACGACTATACGGACCCGGCTCCGGCCACGACGTTCTCGCACTTGGATGCGACGACGAACCTGGAGCGGAAGCTCGCGGAGATGGGGATTTATCCGGCCGTTGACCCGCTCGCTTCGACATCGCGTGCGTTGGCGCCGGAAATCGTCGGCGAGGAGCACTACCAAGTCGCCCGCAAAGTGCAGCAAACGCTGCAACGTTATAAAGAATTGCAAGACATCATCGCCATCTTGGGGATGGATGAACTGTCGGATGAAGACAAACTCGTCGTTCATCGCGCCCGCCGCATCCAGTTCTTCTTGTCGCAAAACTTCCACGTGGCGGAGCAGTTCACGGGCCAACCGGGCTCCTACGTGCCGGTGAAAGAAACAGTGCGCGGCTTTAAAGAAATTTTGGAAGGCAAATACGACCATCTTCCGGAAGATGCGTTCCGCTTAGTCGGCCGCATTGAAGAAGTCGTTGAAAAAGCGAAAGCGATGGGTGTCGAAGTGTGACCCGGGATAGGGGGATTGGACAATGAAAACGATCCACGTGAGCGTCGTTACTCCTGATGGCCCGGTGTACGAAGACGATGTTGAGATGGTCAGCGTCAAAGCGAAAAGCGGCGAGCTCGGCATTTTGCCGGGGCACATTCCGCTTGTCGCCCCGCTCGAGATCAGCGCGGCCCGGCTGAAAAAAGGCGGCAAAACGCAATACATTGCCGTCAGCGGCGGCTTTTTGGAAGTCCGCCCGGACAAAGTGACGATTTTGGCTCAAGCTGCTGAACGGGCGGAGGACATTGACGTCCTCCGCGCCAAAGCGGCGAAAGAGCGGGCGGAGCGCCGCCTGCAAAGCCAGCAGGATGACATCGACTTCAAACGGGCCGAACTGGCGTTAAAACGCGCCATGAACCGTTTGAGTGTTGCGGAAATGAAGTAAAAAGCAGGGGAAAACTCCCCTGCTTTTTTTGATGAAAACAGAAGAATCGTCCGTCAAGGAGAGAGGCAAACGCTCTCTCTTTTTTCGTTCCTCGCATTCCGTCGCTTCAACAAAGATGAAGCGCTTACATGAATGGATACAGTGTTGACAGTGTTAACTTGAAGTTTTGCTGACACGGCTGGATATAAATGTTATAATGAAATCGAAGGAATTATTGAAAAATTTCATCATTAACACCATACGTATGTAGTAAACCGGAAGGGGGCGAGCTGGTTGAGCAACATCTATGCAAACAGTTATTTGATCATCTTCGTCTTCCTTTGCCTCGGTGTGTTGCTGCCGATCGGGGCGCTCACGGCCGGGCGGTGGCTGCGGCCGCACGTGCCGAGTGATGCAAAGGCGACAACGTATGAAAGCGGTAACAATCCCTTTCACGACTCGCGCGTTCAGTTCCAAGTTCGGTACTACCTATTTGCCTTGCTGTTTGTCATTTTCGATATCGAGACGGTGTTTTTGTACCCGTGGGCTGTTGTCTATGACCAACTCGGTTTGTTCGCGTTGGTGGAAATGATCATTTTCATCGTTTTGCTTGCCATTGGCCTTATCTATGCTTGGAAAAAGAAGGTGTTACGATGGATGTGAAATGGGAGGGTTTTTCTGGCGTCGAAATGGAAGAAGTGAAGCGAAACGTCTTTTTGACGACGTTGGAACAGTTGAAAGGATGGGCCCGAAGCAGTTCGCTTTGGCCGTTGACGTTCGGCCTTGCCTGTTGCGCTATCGAGATGATGGCGGTCGGCGGCGCCCATTACGACCTCGACCGGTTCGGTTCGTTTTTCCGCGCCTCGCCGCGGCAGGCGGACGTCATGATTGTCTCGGGCACGGTGACGAAAAAAATGGCGCCGCTCTTGCGCCGGTTGTATGACCAAATGCCCGAACCGAAATGGGTCATCGCCATGGGTTCGTGTGCGACAGCCGGCGGCCCGTACGTCAAATCGTACAGCGTCGTCAAAGGCGTCGACCAAATTGTCCCGGTGGACGTGTACATACCAGGCTGTCCGCCGAACCCGGCAGCGCTCATCTACGGTATTCATAAATTAAAAGAAAAAATCCGACTGGAAGCCAAAACGGGGAAGAAGGTGCTGTAACCGATGGATGAAGAAAAAGATTTGGCCCAGCGAAAAAAAGAAGCCGCTGAGCGGGCAAAACAGCTGGCGCGCGAACGGCTCGCGGCTAGGCAGGCAGATGAACAGGCCAAGTCAGCCGCCGAAACGGGCAGTTTGAAAACGCCCCCGAATTCGAATGGCAGCCAGCTCGAAACAACGAAGGGAGAGGCAACGGAACCGGCATCGGCCGACGATCTTGCATTGGCGAAAAAACGAGCAGCCGAGGAAGCGCGGGCGAGGGCCGCCGAACTGCGAAGACAGCGGGAAGCAGCCGCGACAGGCGGCGCGACCGAAGGCGACCTCGAGGCGGCGAAGAGAAAGGCGGCGGAGGAAGCGCGGGCGAGGGCGGCGGAGCTGCGGAGACAGCGCGAGGCCGCTGCGTCTGGTGCGGCGACCGAAGGCGACCTCGAGGCGGCGAAGAGAAAGGCGGCAGAGGAAGCGCGGGCGAGGGCGGCGGAACTGCGGAGACAGCGCGAGGCGGCGGAAAGCGGTGCGGAGGATGATCTTGAGTTGGCGAAGAAAAAGGCAGCTGCGGCCGCGAAGGCGAGAGCTGCTGCATTAGCCAAACAAAAAGCCGCTGAAGCGTCGGGCGACGATGACGAGCTAGCCAAGCAAAAAGCGGCCGCCGCGGCGAAAGCGAAAGCTGCGGCCGCGGCAAAAGCGCGGGCGGCGGCCTTGGCGAAGCAACAAGGCGGCGCTGGCGATGAGGGGGCGAAACAAAAAGCGGCAGCGGCCGCCCGGACAAAGGCCGAAGAAACTGACGGAGGAACCGGACGGTATGCCGCTCCGTCGCCGAACGATCCGCTGCTTGAGAAATATGTCCGCATCATTCATGAGCATCTCGGTTCGGACGTGTTCGAGGATGCATACATCAACCGGCTGGCGAAAGATGTGCCGACGCTTGTCGTGAAAAAAGAGGCGTACTACAAAGTCGCCGAGTTGTTGAAAGGCCATGAACAGCTTCGGTTTGATTATTTATCCGAGCTGCACGGCACCGATTTTCAAACGCATATGGAAGTGTACGTCCATTTGTATTCCTATCCAAACCGGCAGCCGGTGGCGCTGAAAGTCAAAATCGAGCGCGACAACCCGGAAGTCGATTCGCTCGTTCCGCTTTGGCCGGGGGCGAACTGGCCGGAGTGCGAAGCGTACGATTTGCTTGGCATCCGTTTCCGCGGCCACCCGAACTTAATCCGCATCTTCCTCGGCGAACAATGGGTCGGGCATCCGTTGCGCAAAGATTACGAGCCGTATGATGCGGAGGTGTAGATGATGCTGCGCACAGAAGAAATGATTTTAAACGTCGGCCCTCAACACCCGAGCACGCACGGGGTGTTCCGCCTCATTTTAAAAATTGACGGCGAGATCATTCAAGAAGCGACACCGGTCATCGGCTATTTGCATCGCGGAACGGAGAAAATTGCCGAAGGGCTGCAATATACGCAAATCATCCCGTACACCGACCGGATGGACTATTTATCAGCGATGACGAACAACTATGTGCTTTGCCATGCGGTCGAAACGATGATGGGCATTGAAGTGCCGGAGCGGGCCGAATATTTGCGCGTTCTCGCCATGGAGCTTGGGCGGATCGCCAGCCACCTTGTCTGGTGGGGGACGTACTTGCTTGACCTTGGCGCGACGAGCCCGTTTTTGTACGCGTTCCGCGAACGCGAAATGATTATTAATCTATTAAATGAGCTGTCTGGAGCGCGGTTGACGTTCAACTATATGCGCATCGGCGGGGTCAAATGGGATGCGCCGGACGGTTGGATTGACAAAGTGAAGCAGTTCGTTCCGTACATGCGGGAGAAACTTCACGGCTATCATGAGCTTGTCACCGGCAATGAAATTTTCCGCCAGCGCGTCACCGGCGTCGGGCGGTATACGAAAGAAGAGGCGATCAGCTATTCGCTGAGCGGCGTCAACTTGCGGTCGACCGGCGTCAAATGGGATTTGCGCAAAGATGAACCGTATTCGATCTATGACCGCTTTGATTTTGACGTGCCGGTGCGCGAGGGCGGCGATTGCCTCGCCCGCTATGAATGCCGGATGGCGGAAATCGAACAGTCGCTCCGCATCATCGAGCAGGCGTGCGAGCAATTTCCGCCTGAGGGGCCGATCATGGGAAAAGTGCCCCGCATCATTAAAGCGCCGCCGGGTGAGACATTTGTCCGCATCGAAGCGCCGCGCGGCGAGATCGGCTGCTATATTGCGAGCGACGGCAAAAAAGAGCCGTACCGCCTCAAATTCCGGCGCCCATCGTTTTACAACTTGCAAATACTCCCGAAGCTGCTCAAAGGGGAAAACTTGGCCAATGTCATCGCCATTCTTGGGTCGATTGACATTGTGCTTGGGGAGGTCGACGGATGATGGAACAATGGCTTGAATCCACGCCTGGCTGGTCGAACATCGCCCTGTTTTTCGGGCTTGGGGCGCTGCTTTTGGCGGTTGTGCTCGCCTTTGTCACATACGGCATTTTGGCCGAACGGAAAGTGATGGGGTTTATGCAAGGGCGCATCGGCCCGAACCAAGTCGGCGGCCGCTTCGGACTGCTGCAAACCGTTGCCGATGTGTTGAAGCTGCTTTTGAAAGAGGATACGATCCCGAAAGCGGCCGACCGTCCGCTCTACGTGCTGGCGCCGATCATCGCCTTTGTGCCGTCGTTTATGGTGTTGGCGGTATTGCCGTTTACCGATGCGTTCCGGTTCGCCGATATTGGCGTCGGCCTTCTGTATTATATCGCTGTCTCCGGCTTGACGACCGTCGGCGTTGTCGCCGGCGGCTGGGCGTCAAACAACAAATACGCTCTGCTTGGCGGCATGCGGGCAGCCGCGCAAATGATTTCCTATGAGATTCCGCTCGTCATGTCAGCGCTTGGCGTCGTGCTTTTGGCTGGAAGCATGAATTTAGTCGACATCGTTGCGGCGCAAAAAGACGTCTGGTTCATTTTCGCCCAGCCGTTGGCGTTTTTGATTTTCCTCATTGCCGCGGTGGCCGAGTTGAACCGGACGCCGTTTGACTTGCCGGAGGCGGAGTCCGAGTTGGTCGCCGGCTTTCATGTCGAATATTCCGGATTCCGTTGGGCGTTCTTTATGCTCGCCGAGTATGTGTATTTGTTCGCCATGGCGGCGCTTGTGACGATTTTGTTTCTCGGCGGCTGGCATCCGGTCGCCTTTCTCGGCTGGATTCCTGGCGCGGTCTGGTTTGCGCTGAAGTTTTGTGCGGTTGTTTTCGTCCTCATTTGGTTTCGCGCCACATTTCCGCGCGTGCGCGCCGACCAGCTGATGGAGTTCGCCTGGAAAGTGCTGCTTCCGCTTTCGCTCGTCAACATTGTGCTGACGGCGGTCGTTAAAGCGTGGTTTTTCTAAAAAAGCCGGTGATTTAGTGAAAAGTCGCGAAAAACGGACTTTTCTCAAATTGAGAAGTCCTGTAAAATCAACGTCTCTCTTTCAACCAAAAGCAACGGATTCGGCGAAATCGGTCGTTTTTCGCCAGTCCTCTAAAGAAACAAAGCAACTTGTCTTGCCAGGAAGGGGGCAGCCGCCCATGAGCATGGCCTCCTCCTTCGGGCAGAGGTCGTGTCGGAACGCCACTTTTCCCATGAGAGGGGTAGACGGATGATAGGGTTGATGAAAGGATTGGCGTATACGTTAAAAGAGTTGACGCGCGAAAAAGTGACGTACGATTACCCGCACGAACCGCTCCCGCTCCCGGATCGGTTTCGGGGCATCCAGAAATTTTATCCCGAAAAATGCATCGTGTGCAACCAGTGTGTCAACATTTGCCCGACCGAATGCATCCAGCTGACCGGGAAAAAACATCCCGATCCGACGAAAAAAGGGAAAGTGATTGAGACGTACAACATCAACTTTGAAATTTGCATTTTATGTGATTTGTGCACGGAAGTATGCCCAACGGAAGCGATTGTCATGACGAACAACTTTGAGCTCGCGGAATACAGCCGCGACGCTCTGTATAAAGATTTGGCCTGGCTTGATGAAAACGATACGAACATAAGAAGGGAGAATAAGCCGTGAGCGGAACGGACATCGCCTTTTTCTTGCTCGCCCTCACGGCGATTGCCGGGGGAGTGACGATGCTCCAGCTGACGAACGTCGTCCATATGGTCATCGCCCTCGTCATGACATTTTTGGGCATTGCCGGGCTGTACGTGCTGTTGTCCGCCGAATTTGTCGCTGTTGTGCAAGTGCTCATCTATTCCGGAGCCATCACGATCATCATGCTGTTTGCGATCATGCTGACGCGCCATCACACAGACGAAAGGGAGCGCCAAACCACCGGCGGCGTCTGGCATAAAGCGGTTGCCGCCCTCTCCGTCATCGCCTTCGGCCTTGCCGTCTACTTCGGCATCCGCCAGCTCGACTTCGGCGCTGACGGCAGCGCGCTGGCGGGCGACAACGCTAAGGCGATCGGCAAGTTGCTTTACTCGTATTATACGATTCCGTTTGAAATCGTGTCTGTCATTTTGCTTGTCGCCTTAATTGGCGCGATCGTGTTGGCGAAAAAAGACGGCAAGGGGGCGGAAGACGAATGACATTATCGGCCTATTTAGCGTTGGCGCTGATCTTGTTTTGCATCGGGCTGTACGGGGCGCTCACGAAGAGGAATACGGTCATTGTGCTCATCTGCATTGAGCTGATGTTAAATGCGGTTAACATCAATTTCGTCGCGTTTGCCAAATACGGCGCCCATCCCAGCGTTCACGGGCATGTGTTCGCGCTGTTTGCGATCGCCGTGGCGGCGGCGGAAGCAGCCGTCGGCTTAGCTGCGCTCATCGCTTTTTACCGCAGCCGGAAGACGGTTCAAGTCGATGAAGCCAATTCGTTGAAACATTAGAGAAGGGGATGGGAACGATGATGAACCTAGCTTGGGTCGTGCCGCTGTTCCCGCTTGGTTCGTTCATTCTGTTGCTGCTGTTCGGACGGAGATGGAAACAGGCAAGCGCCTATGTCGGCATCGCCGCGGCGTTCTTGTCGCTGCTTTTGGCGCTCGCGGTGCTTGTGGACCGCCTCGGCGGGTCGACGTATGAGGCAAACTGGACATGGATGACGATAGGCGGCGTGACGTTGACGGTCGGGATTTCCGCCACCGCCCTAAACGCTTGGATGCTCGTCGTCGTCGCACTCGTCAGCTGGCTCGTCCATGTGTATTCGCAAGGGTACATGGCTGGCGATGAACGGTTTTCCACCTTTTACGCGTATTTGGGCCTGTTTACGTTTGCGATGCTCGGTCTTGTGCTGTCGCCGAATTTGCTGCAGGCGTACATCTTTTGGGAGCTCGTCGGGCTTGGATCGTTTTTGCTGATCGGTTTTTACTTCTATAAGGAAGAAGCAAAAGCGGCGGCGAAAAAAGCGTTCATCATGACGCGCATCGGCGACGTTGGCTTTTTCATCGGCATGATGTTGCTCTTTTGGCAAACGCACAGCTTTGATTACGACGACATTTTCCGCGCCGTCGGCGACGGGACGCTGTCGCCGGGGATGACGACGCTCGCGGCGATCTTGATTTTCATCGGCGCCATCGGCAAATCGGGGCAATTTCCGCTCCATACATGGCTTCCAGACGCGATGGAAGGCCCGACGCCGGTGTCGGCGCTCATCCACGCTGCGACGATGGTGGCGGCCGGTGTGTACCTTGTGGCGGCATTGTTTCCGCTGTATGAGGCAAGCCATGCAGCCATGATGACTGTGGCGACGATCGGCGGGGTGACGGCGATTTTCGCCGCGACGATCGGCTTGGTGCAGACGGACATTAAGCGCGTCCTCGCGTATTCGACGATCAGCCAGCTCGGTTATATGATGTTGGCGCTTGGCGCCGGCAGCTATGTCGCGGCCATCTTCCATTTGACGACGCATGCGTTCTTTAAAGCGCTCCTCTTTTTGGCCGCCGGGAGCGTCATTCATGCCGTCCGTACGCAAAACATCGAGGAAATGGGCGGGCTTTGGCGGCGGCTGCCATGGACCGCGCCGCTATTCCTCATTGGGGCGCTGTCGATCAGCGGGGTTCCGCTATTCGCCGGCTTTTTCAGCAAGGACGAAATTTTGGCCGCCGCCTGGACGAACGGGCCGCGCCTCCTCTTTTGGCTCGCGGTCGCTGCCGCGCTGTTGACGTCGTTTTATATGTTCCGGCTCTTTTTCCTCGTCTTTGCCGGCAAAGCGCGGCATCATGAGGATGCTCATGAAGCGCCAGCCTCGATGGTGGCGCCAATGCTTGTGCTCGGCGTGCTGTCGATTGCATCCGGATACATGCAAACGCCATGGTTTGGCTCGTTCCTTGGCGAATGGTTGACGGATGGAGCGTATCGTCATGAAGCGGCGCCGGGATGGATCGCTGTTTTGGCGACGATCGTGTCGTTTGCAGGGATTTTTCTCGCTTGGCTGATGTACGGGGCGCAGAAAATGCCGCGCGATTGGCTGTCCGCGCGTGTTCCGTATGTTGATGAGCTGCTGCGCCGTCATTACTACATCGATGACATTTACCGTTTGACGGTCGTGTCGCTTGTGTCATGGATCAGCCGCCTGTTGACGTATGTCGACCGCTTCCTTGTTGAAGGGCTCGCCCGGCTTGCCGCCGGCATTGTCGGCGCGGCCGCCTCGGCTGGGTCGCGCGGGCAAAACGGGCAGGCGCAGACGTATGGGGCGGTGACGGTGGCCGGATTGGCGATTTTGGTCGTCATTTTCGCCTTAACAGGGGGGTACTGGCTATGATGTTTTTATCGCTGCTCGTCTTTTCGCCGCTGTTAGGCATCGTGTTGCTGATGTTTGTCCGCAAAACGGATGAACGAATGATTCAATGGCTCGGAACGGCTGCCACCGTACCGCCGCTCATTTTGGCGTTGTTTGCTTTCATTCAGTCCGGGCGCGGGTTTCGCCTCGAGCGGCTCGACGAAGCGCGGGACTGGGTGCGGCTTGCTGACCTGCCATTTTTGACGGACGCGGCGTATGTGATCCGCTATGAGCTCGGCATCGATGGGCTGTCGCTTGTCTTTATCGTTCTGACCGCGGTGTTGGCGACGTTGGCCGCTTTGGCGTCGATGCTTGTCAAAACGGAGAAAAAAGGGTATTTTCTCTGGCTGCTGGCGCTTGAGATTGGCATGCTCGGCGTATTTTCCGCCGCCAATTTCGTTTGGTTTTTCCTCTTCTTAGAAGTGACGTTGGTCGCTATGTTTTTGCTTGTCGGCAAGTGGGGCGGGTTTGAGCGCGAGCGGGCGGCGTACAGCTACTTGTTGTACAACGGGCTCGGCTCGGCTTTGTTGCTTGTTGTGATCGCGGTGCTGCTTGCCCGAACTGGAACAGCGAACTTTGCCTTGCTTCATGAAATGTTACATAATCCAGCGGCGGAAGGGCAACTGATTGCGCCGTTGACGGAGGAAGGGAGTCGCTGGCTGCTCGGCGGGCTGTTGTTGGCATTTGCCGTCAAGCTGCCGGCTGTTCCGTTCCACCGCTGGCTCATCCGCGTCCACGTCGAAGCGCCGCCGCCGGTGGTGATGCTTCATGCCGGGGTGTTGCTGAAAATCGCAGCGTATGGGATGATTCGCTTCGGGGTCGGCTTGTTTCCGGATGAGTTCCGCTCGTTTGCCGGCGTTCTCGCTCTATTTGGCGTCATCAACGTGCTGTACGGCGCGCTGTTGGCGCTTCGCCAGCGCGAATTGAAGCGCGTGCTCGCCTACTCGAGCGTGTCGCATATGGGGGTCGTGCTCATCGGACTCGGTGCGTTGAATGAGGCCGGCATTCAAGGAGCGGTCTTTCAATCGGTGGCTCACGGACTCATCTCGGCCTTGTCGTTTTTGCTTGTCGGCGTGCTCGCTCATCGAATGGGAACAACGGACATCAACCGGCTTGGTGGACTGACGAAAGCGATGCCGCTCTTTTCCGGGTATTTGCTCACAGCGGCGCTCGCCTTGCTCGGTCTGCCGGGGCTGGCGGGATTTGTCGGTGAATTCACGTCGTTTCTCGGGCTGTTTCAAACGAAGCCGGCCCTTGCCGCCGTGGGTGCGCTTGGATTGATCTTCGCCGCTGTCTATTCGCTGAAAGCCGTCCTTGATATCACGTTCGGCCGCCCCCGCGACCGGCGGGAAGCGGTCATGGGCTGGCGTGAGCCGCAAGCATCTGCGGCAAGCCTAGGTGAACCGCAAGGGGGCGTCGTTGACTTGCAAGGAAAAGAAGCTGTGCCGGCGTTCATCCTCGTCGCGTTGATCGTGGCCGTCGGCGTCTATCCACAGCTATTGGCCGCGCCGCTTACGGCCGTCGTCAAGACGATGATGAACGGGCTAGGGGGTTGATCACATGAACGATGTATGGCAATCCGATTGGAGCATGATGGCGCCCGAATGGATCGTCCTCGCGGCCGCCATAGCGCTGTTGGTGATGGACTTGGCGCTGCCGAGTGATCGAAGCCGCCGGCCGCTTGCTTGGGGCGCCGCGGCGGCGGCGGCGCTCGCCATGATCGCGACAGCGGCGATGATCCCGGCCGGGTCGGCATCGATTTTGCATGATACGTTCCGGCTCGATGCGTTCGCCAAAGCGTTCAAGTTCATTTTGCTGGCTGGCGGAGCGCTCGCTCTGCTTTTAGTGGCCGAATGGGCGCCGAAAGAAGGCAGTCCGCACCGCGGCGAATTTGTCTATATGATGTTGTTTGCGCTGCTTGGGGCGATGATGATGGCGTCTAGCGGCGATTTGCTTACATTATTTGTCAGCCTTGAGCTGCTTTCGGTGTCGTCCTACATTTTGGCCGGTTTGCGCAAAACGGCGCCGGCATCGAACGAGGCGGCGCTCAAATACGTCATCAATGGCGGCATCGCCACCGCCATCATGCTGTTTGGCATGAGTTATGTGTTCGGCTTGACCGGAACGACGAATCTCGGCGGCATCGCGCGCCGCTTGCAGGAGACGAACGAGCCGTACATGCTTGCTTTGGCGTTTCTGCTTTTGCTCATCGGCGTTTCGTTTAAGCTGGCGACTGTTCCGTTTCATATGTGGGCGCCGGACGTGTACGAAGGAGCGCCCGTTCCAGCGACCGCGTTTTTTGCCGTCGTGTCGAAAACGGCCGGCTTTGCCCTTCTTCTCCGTTTGCTGGTGACGATCTTTGCCGCGGCGCCGTCTGAAGGGCGTGACCCATCATCGCTTCTTTTGTCGATGCAGCCGATCATCACCGTGTTAGCTGGATTGACGATGATCATCGGCAGCGTCGTGGCGCTTCGGCAGCGGAGTTTAAAGCGGCTGCTCGCCTACTCAGGCATCGCCCACGCCGGCTACTTGCTCGCGGGGTTTGCCGCGATGTCATGGGCGATGATCGATTCGCTCTGGATGTATTTGCTCGTCTATACGTTGATGAACATCGGGGCGTTTGCCATTATTGCCCATATTGTCAATGAAACCGGATCCGATGATTTGGATGGGCTCGCCGGCTTATATCGGCACCGCCCATTTCTGGCTGCGGCGTTCGGGCTGTTTTTGCTCTCGCTCGCCGGCATCCCAGGAACAGCTGGCTTTATCGCCAAGCTGCATATTTTCATCGGCCTTGTCGTCACAGAGCCGGGCCATTATGTGCTCGCCGCCGTGATGGCGATCACGACCGTCATCTCGTACGTGTATTATTTCAATTTGATCGTCCAGCTCTTTTTCCGCCCGACGTTCACCGCGCCGCTTGGCCGGCTGCCGGCCGGGCTGTCGACCGCCGTCGTTCTTTGCGCGCTTGGAACGTTGGCGATCGGCTGGGCGCCGGGGCTTGCTTACGATATGCTTGCCCAGTTTGGGCATTTTGGCGATTTTTTGCCGTAACGGTAGAATAAAGGGAGAGGGAGAATGCCTCTCCTCTTTTTTTGCGCCGCCGGCTTCGTTTGGAAAGGAGGGGATGCGCTGCGTGCTTTGCGCAGGAAAGCTCCATCGAGCAATGTTTGCTTTCCACCTAGCATGAAAGTTTCAAGGCCTGCGCATTTTCATAGAAAGAGGGGAATGCTCATCCCGCTGGCTTTGTTTCGGGACGAGGAGCACCTTGGATGTGCGGCCGGTGCTGTTTCGGGGGAGAAGAGCTTGTCATGCGACGCTTAATCTGTTTTCGAAACGCATGAAGTGCTTTGGCTGCACGCCGCGTTCCGAAAAAGAGGAAATGCTTCGTATGCGCCGTTTCACATATGCTTGAGAAAGAGGTGAAACTTGATGATGCTGGTCATCGGCCAACAAGCGTTGATTTCGATTATCGTTCATTTGGCGTTTCTAGCGGTGACGTGGTGGACGCTGCAGGCGGTGCGGCTCGAGGTGCTGCTTCGGCCGAACCGCGTCGTCCAAGGGCGGCTGCTGTACATTTTATTGACGATTGCCATCGGCTCGACGGTGGCGAACTTTTTCCTTGACTATTGGGCTTGGTCAACCGATTTGCCGTATTTGTTCCGCGAATAGGGAGGCCCGGGGCGCCGTGGTGCTTCGGCTCCCCCTCCAACTGTCCGCTTGCCCCGCCCTCTGTCCGGCCGATCCGTTCTTGCCGCCGCCTCTTTGCTCCCCGTCCCGTCCCCTTCTTCCATGGATTCTCGGCTGTTTGCCCTCCGCTTTGATGTTTATTTATGAAAGCGATTTCAAAAATCGCCGGTTGTCGATTTTTTTGACGTATGTTCCCTTGCCCGGTGGCAACAATAACAAGTAAGGAGAGGAAGGGAACGAAGATGAGAAAAAATCCAATCTGTTGGCTGATGGCGCTGGCCGCCGCGGTCTTGTTGTTGGCCGCAGGGCAATACCGGACGGAAGGCGCGCGGGGGAACGAATGGTCCGAACCGTTGGAAATGATGGCGCACACATTGGCGCAACACGGTGCCTCGCTCGGCCGCTGGGTCGTGTACACAAGAGAGTATGCCCACGATATTCAAAATGATGCGGACTTTTTCAAAAAAATGGCGGAGTTCAAACAAACATACCGCTCCTTCCGCTGGACGTTCCACCAAACTAGCCATTGGCAAAAAGTGATCGGCACGAATGAACATTCCTTTTTTCGTGAACAAATCCAGCTCGTGATGACCGTCACAAATGGAACGCCGCAAACGTATATCCTCTATGAAGCGACCGGCCCAACGTGGAGCCAAGCTGGGTGGAAAGAAGCAGCACAGCACATTCAAAAAACGACGAACGGACTATTTGTGAATCACTCTACATTTTTCGCTTGTATTGAAGGCGAGTTCAGTGGTAATATGGAAGGTGGTTTGTTCGATCAAGCTTCTCAATTGCTTCGCGATTTTCAAGCGACGCCTGTCGAGTGGCTGCGGGAAGAGTCACTCGTTTCCCTGTCTGCATATACTGGGCAGTGGAAGAACGTTCTCCCGGCCGCCAATCATCAGCCGATCAACCTGCAACTCGCCTTGAGAGAAAAATTGGGCGGCAAGACGCGCGTCGTTGCTGGAACCCCAATCATTACCATTGAATACTAATATAGAGAAATTGGACGCGGAGGGGAATACCTTGGAAAAGATCATCGTCCGTGGCGGAAACCGGTTGAGCGGCACCGTCAAAGTGGAAGGCGCAAAAAATGCCGTTTTGCCTGTCATCGCTGCCACTTTATTGGCTACGAAAGGAACAAGTACGATTCATGATGTGCCTGCTCTTTCCGATGTATATACAATCAGTGAAGTGCTCCGCTATTTAGGCGCCGATGTGCACATTGCCGACGAGACGGTCACCGTCGATGCCACCGGTCCGTTGACGGTGGAAGCGCCGTTTGAATATGTGCGAAAAATGCGCGCGTCGGTGCTTGTCATGGGGCCGCTGTTGGCGCGCAACGGCCGAGCCCGCGTGGCGCTGCCGGGCGGCTGTGCCATTGGCTCGCGCCCGATCGATCAACATTTAAAAGGATTTGAAGCGATGGGCGCGTCTGTGAAAGTCGGCAATGGCTTTATCGATGCGGAAGTGAACGGACGGCTCCGCGGCGCCAAAATTTATTTGGACTTTCCAAGCGTCGGGGCGACGGAAAACATTATGATGGCCGCCGTGCTCGCGGAAGGCACGACTGTGATCGAAAACTGTGCGAAAGAGCCGGAAATCGTCGATTTGGCGAACTTTTTGAACGCGATGGGCGCCAAAGTGCGCGGCGCCGGCACCGGAACGATTCGAATCGAGGGAGTTGACGAGCTCGTCGGCACAACGCATACGGTCATTCCGGACCGCATCGAAGCCGGCACGTTTATGGTGGCGGCGGCAATCACCGGCGGCAATGTCCTCGTGCAAGGAGCCGTTCCGGAACATTTAGGCTCGCTGATCGCTAAACTCGAAGAAATGGGCGTGACCGTCATTGAAGAGGAAAGCGGCTTGCGTGTCATCGGTCCGGAAAAGCTGAAAGCCGTCGACATTAAAACGATGCCATATCCGGGCTTTCCGACCGACATGCAGTCGCAAATGATGGCTCTCTTGTTGAAAGCGGAAGGCACGAGCATGATCACCGAGACGGTGTTTGAAAATCGCTTTATGCATGTGGAGGAATTCCGGCGCATGAACGCCGATATTAAAATTGAAGGGCGTTCCGTCATTATCAATGGCCCGTGCCAGCTGCAAGGCGCCGAAGTGGCGGCCACCGATTTGCGCGCAGCGGCGGCGTTGATTTTGGCTGGACTCGCGGCGGACGGCTACACGCGCGTGACCGAGCTTCGTCATCTCGACCGCGGGTATGTCCGCTTCCACGAAAAGTTGGCTGCGCTTGGGGCCGACATTGAACGCGTCCGCGAAGAAACAGAACAATTCGACCAAATTCAAACGATCCAATGGAACGGATAAAGAGCGAAAAACGACCGTGAACTGCCTTCGAGCAGGGAATGGTCGTTTTTTCTTGGAACACGGGCGACCGTCGAAGGACGGTAAAAAACAACCGTTCGTTCCTAACGGTCTGTTTTGAAGCTCAGAGAAAGACCGTCTGTATGAAATTTCACCATAAGCTTGATCGCATCGCGCGAAGCAAGTCGCGACGGTGGTGAAACATGTGCTTTCGAGAACCCCCTTGTTCCATCGCCCCCTATTCAGTCACCGACTTTTTTCAACGGCTTCATGTTTAGCAGGATGGCGATTTAAGGGGAAATGCTGTTCTCCAACAGTGTTTCTCAAATGGAAAAACCTTGCAACACCATAGCGTCATTCCTTGCGATTTCTCACAAACTGAGCGAATCCGTTGTTTTTCACCAGCCTTTTAGGCGGAGTGCGAAACGCGCTCATGGAGGTTTTGGCTGGAAAGAAAACTGTCATATATACTTGTCCGAGCCCATAACTATAGTAACGAACCGAAGCCAACGCAGGCATTCATTCGCGATGTCCGCTTGTGCTTGGAAAATGCATATTGGGGGCTCGGCTATGGTGAAACGACTGAAACCGGTGATGGCGCTCGCTCTCTCGCTGTTTGTCGCCATCCTCGTCATTCCGACGGCGCTCGTTCTTCCATTTTATGACGGGAAGGTGGCCAAATTGGCCGAACAACTGCACAAGCAAGAACAAGTCCAACGGTCGCAGGCAGCCGAAGGACCGTCCATCGACGTGGCGGTCTATCGAAGCAAAGAACAACGCGTCGAACATATTCCCCTCGAGCAATACGTCATCGGCGTCGTTGCGGCGGAAATGCCGGCCGAATTTGAACTCGAGGCATTAAAGGCGCAAGCGTTGACGGCAAGAACGTACATCGTGAAGCAATTGCTCGCCAACCAGCCGTTTCGCCTGCCAAAAGGAGCGAATGTGACCGACACGGTGGCTCATCAAGTCTATTACAGCGATGACGAACTGCGAAAACTATGGGGCAGCGACTACGATTGGAAAATGAAAAAAGTGACAAAAGCGGTGATGGACACGCAAGGGCAAATTTTGACATACAACAATGAGCCGATCGAGGCGCTGTTTTTTTCGACAAGCAACGGCTATACGGAAAATTCGGAAGCCTATTGGCAAAGCGATTTTCCGTATTTAAAAAGCGTCGCCAGCCCATGGGACAAACAATCCCCGAAGTTTTACCAGCGAAAAACGATGCCAGTGGCGGAATTCGAGCGAAGACTGGGGGTCGAACTGCCCGCTGACGGCTCAGTCGGCGTCATTGTATCGCGCACTCCCGGCCGACGTGTCGGCGAAGTGAAGATTGGCGGCAAGACGTTTACGGGCCGCGATGTGCGCGAACGGCTCGGATTGCCGTCGAGTGATTTCACCTGGGTGCGCAACGGAGATGACATCATCATTACGACGAAAGGCTACGGCCATGGCGTCGGCATGAGCCAATACGGAGCCAACTTTATGGCCAAAGAAGGGAAAACGTACGCTGACATCGTCAAATATTATTACCGCGGCGTTCATATTTCGTCGGCGACGGCGTTTTTAAACAAATTGACCGCGAAAAATGGATGAACCGGGGTTCTGCCGCCCCGGTTTTCTGTCAAATGTTCGGGGCAAACGGCAGGGAGACGCCCCTCGCCATGCGCCCCTCATTTTTTTGCATAAAATCTAGTCGAATGTCAAAAAATAAGTGAAAAAATTATTTTCTATGTGTATATCTTTTCCTCTTTCTGTTCAAAATGGTTGCTGAGGTGATGAACATGAGAGAGGAACAAAAACAATCGTCGCTGAAGCGTCTGTTCCGCAAACGTTGGGTATTTCCGGCGATCTATTTATCGTCTGCCGCATTAATCGTCGCTGGTGCGCTTTGGTTCCAATTGGGCAAAGAGGAGAATACGGGCAGAGACAACGTGGCGAAAAACGGCACCGCCCAGCAAGAAAATCCGGCTGTTCCGGTCAATGAAACGGTCGAAACGATTGCGATGCCGGTGCTTGATCCAAATGCGGTGCAAGTGAAAACGCCATTCTACGATGACAAAGCATCGGAAGCAGAACAGGAAGCAGCCCTCGTCTTTTATGATCATACGTACCACCCGAACCAAGGCATCGATCTTGTGCGCCAAGACGGCAAAACGTTTGATGTCACCGCTTCCTTAAGCGGCACGGTGACGAAAGCGGAAAAAGACCCGATTTTGGGATATGTTGTCGAAATCAATCATGAACAAGGGGTCACGACCGTCTATCAATCGCTCGCTGATGTGAAAGTCGAAGCCGGCGACACGGTGAAACAAGGTGAAGTGATCGGCAAGGCAGGGCAAAGCGAATTCAACAAAGAAGCCGGCATCCACGTCCACTTTGAAATTCGCAAAGACGGCCGGGCGGTCAACCCGATCGACTATGTCGACAAACCGTTGACGGCTTTGACTGACAAAGCGGAAGACAAAACGGGAACCGATCACGCCGCCACGAGCAAAGAAAAAGAATTGATGCCAAGTGACGAAACAGCGCCGACAGACGAAAACCCAGCGAATGAACAACCATCGGCTGACGACCATTCGACGACGCCAAGCGACAACAATCAAGACGAAAACAACGACGCTTCATCCTACAAAACGCCAGACGCCTCGATCGGCATGGCAAGAGCGTAATCGACAAGGCGTCGAGCAAGAGGAAACGAAAAACGCGACGAAAAGGCCTGTCCGTTTGCCAAGACAAGCGGGCGGGTCTTTTTTCATCGTCGTTTCACGAGACTTTTGCACCGCAGGGGCTGCGGACGGGGATTGAAAAAGCTTTTAACCTCATGCTAGAGCCGTTATAATGATAGAAAAATGGATGCTAGGCGGGTGACAAGGCGATGAAACTAGATGACATCGACCGCAAAATTCTTGAACTGTTGATTGAAGATGGCCGCATGTCGTACGTCGACATCGGCAAAAAGCTGAACCTTTCGCGCGTCGCCGTCCGCGAGCGGGTCAATCAGCTCGTCAAGCACGGTGTGATTGAAAAGTTCACCGTTGTCATCAATTCAGAGAAATTCGGCAAGCAAGTTTCAGCGTTTTTCGAGGTCGACTGTGAACCAGCGTATTTGGTCGAAGTAGCGCAAAAGCTGGCCGAAAACCCGAATGTAGCGAGCTGCTACCAAATGACAGGCCCGAGCACACTCCATATGCATGTCCTCGTTGAAGATTTTGCCGCCCTTGAAAAATTCATCAATAACGAGTTGTACGCGTTGGAAGGCATTACGAGAGTTGAAAGCCATATTTTGCTTCGCCGCTTTAAGAGTCGGACGGGGTTGAAGTTGTAGCCGCCGCCTCTGGTAGGGCCGTGAAGCCCGGTAAAAAGCGTCCCGTAAAGGGGCGTTTTTTATTCATAATAAAAAATTCAATTTTTTTGAGAATTATGTAGAAAAATGATTCGAATTCCTATATAATCATAAAAAACAAAATAAAAATTAACTTTGTTAAATATCAATTTAATTTTAATTAACAAATGCATATAAAATTCTCTTTTATATAAACAACAGAAAGGAGTGAATATGATGGCGGGGATGATTGTCAGAAGATTTTTTCAGCTTATCCTCCTATTGGTCGGTATCTCGTTCCTTGTCTTTACGAGCATGTATATCGCTCCGGGGGACCCAGCAACGATCATTGCTGGCCCGACCGCATCACAGTCAGACATCGACGCCATCCGCGAAGATTTAGGGCTTAACGACCCGTTCCTTGTCCAGTATGGCCGTTACATAAGCGGGGTGCTCCATGGCGATCTTGGTTATTCGTACCAAACGAAGCAGCCGGTGTGGGAAGCGATCATGACGCGGTTTCCGAACACGCTTAAGCTAGCCATTGCCAGCATTATTGTGGCGGTAATCATTGGTGTCGTTGCCGGCATTATTTCTGCCATCCGGCAAAATTCATGGTTTGACGTCTCCAGCACCGTCTTTGCTTTGGCAGGCATTTCGATCCCGAACTTTTGGCTTGGCACCGTACTCATTTTAATTTTCGCGGTCAACTTGCAGTTGCTTCCAGTCGGCGGGCTGGATCAGCCGTTTTATACGGCAGAAGGGTTGAAGCAGCTGGTGCTGCCGGCCATTACGCTCGGGACCGGGTCAGCGGCGATGATTGCGAGAATGAGCCGTTCGTCGATGCTCGAGGTCATCCGAGCCGACTTTATTCGGACAGCACGGGCCAAAGGCTTAAGAGAGCGGACGGTCATTTGGGTGCATGCCTTGCGCAACGCCATGATTCCAGTCATTACTGTTATTGGCTTAAACTTTGGTTTTTTGCTCGGCGGCACGATCATCACCGAACAGGTTTTTGCCATTAACGGCGTCGGCCGCCTGATGGTGCAAGCCATTGCCGCCCGGGACTTCCCGATGGTGCAAGGCTCCGTCTTGCTTGTTGCTACGTTGTTTGTCTTAGTCAACCTGATTGTTGACATTATTTATACGTTTATCGACCCGCGTATTAGTTACGATTAAAAGAACGATAGAAAGGGGGAAAATCGATGGAAACCGGTGCAGCGGTGAATACAGGCCATGCCACAGCCGGCCTTGGACGCAAGAAAGAAAAAATGTACATCACCACGATCAAGCGGTTGCTGAAAAACAAGTTGGCAGTTGTGGGGCTTGTCATCATCGCTATTCAAGTACTCATGGCCATCTTCGCCCCGTGGCTCGCCACCCATGATCCGATAAAGCAAAATTTGTCAGCGGCTGAGCTGCCGGTTTTTTCCGATGGACATTGGCTCGGAACCGATAACTACGGGCGGGATATCTGGAGTCGCATCGTGTATGGCGCTCGCATTTCCCTCGTTGTCGGCATCGTTTCCGTCAGCTTAGGGCTGATCGGCGGGGTGGTGCTCGGCCTGTTAGCAGGGTATTACAGAAAACTCGACGGACTGATCATGCGGATTGTCGACTTGCTGTTTGCGTTTCCAGGAATTTTGCTTGCCATGCTTATCATCGCCATTTTAGGCACCGGCTTGATTAATGTGGCGATCGCTATCAGTATTTGGTCGATCCCGACATGCGCCCGCATCGTCCGCGGCAGCGTCTTGTCAGTAAAAAATCGCGAATATATTTTGGCGATGAAAGCGCTCGGGGCGAGCAACGCCCGCATTATCATCAAGCATATTTTGCCAAACTGTTTGGCGCCGATCATTGTGTTTGCGACGATGCGCATGGCAACTGCCATTTTATCTGCTGCCTCGCTCAGCTATTTGGGGCTTGGCGCTCAGCCGCCGACGCCGGAGTGGGGGGCCATGATTGCCGCTGGCCAGGCGTTTATGTGGACGTCGCCGCACATGACGGTCGTTCCAGGCATCGCTATTATGCTCGTCGTTTTCGCCTTTAACGTCGTTGGCGACGGATTGCGCGATGCGCTGGATCCAAACATGGATATCAATCAATAAAAAACTTATATATAGTGTGGAGGGAAAGCCAGTGAAAAAGAAAACGTATTGGTCGTATGTTGTGCTTGCTTTTGTTCTTGCCGTTTCCGCGGCGTTGGCCGGATGCGGAGGCAAATCCGCTTCTAACAACGCCTCGTCCAGTTCGCAAGGGAAAGGAAACGTCGCCCAGGAATTGACGTATGCGACGACATCTGACGTCGTTGGCCTTTCGCCGATTTTAACGAACGATTCTGTCTCGTCTGCCGTTATCGAGCAAGTGTATGAAACGTTGTTCGTCCGTGATCCGGAGACGATGGAAATCAAGCCGCATTTGGCGGAATCGTATGAAACTCCGGATGATAAGACGTGGGTCATCAAATTGAAAAAAGGAATTAAATTCCATGACGGCACCGACTTTAACGCGGAAGCGGTCAAGTATACGTTTGATAAACTAAGAGACCCGAAGACAGCGGCGCCAAGGGCATCGCTTCTTGAACCGGTCGAATCGGTGGAAGTGAAAGATGATTACACGGTAGTGATCAAAACGAAATACCCGTATGGTCCGATGTTGGCGGCCTTGTCGCATACGAACGCTTCCATTGTCAGTCCAACGGCTGATCAAAAACAAGATTTAATGAAACAGCCGGTCGGCACTGGCCCGTTTAAATTTGTTGAATGGGTGCCGGGCGACCATGTGACATTAGAGAAAAACGATGACTATTGGCAAGGGGCGCCGAAGTTGGAAAAAGTGACGTTCAAAGTTGTTCCGGAAGTGACGACGGCGATTTCGATGCTGCAAACGGGCGATGTGCAATTTATCGACAATATCCCGGCTGAACAGTTGTCCCGCGTCGAATCGATGAAAAATGTTCAGCTGATCAAAAAGGAAGGCACACCAGTCTACTATTTAGGCTTTAATATGAAAAAGAAACCGATGAACGAGCTTGCCTTCCGTCAAGCGGTTTCCTATGCGATCAACAAAGATGAGTATATCCAGCAGCTGAAAGGGCTTGGGGTGAAATCAAACAGCGTCATCGGTCCGAAAGTGTTCGGTTATGATGAATCGTCAGAAAACGTCGCTTACACCTATGATCCTGAAAAAGCGAAACAGCTCGTTGAAGAGCATGGCTATAAAGGAACGAAAGTGAAAATTTTGGTCGCCAATACGGCAAATTACATGAAAATGGCGGAGATCGTTCAAGCACAGCTGAAAGAAGTCGGTATCAACGCCGAAATTGAATCGATGGAGTGGGGCACCTTCCTTGATGCAACAAAGCAAGGAAAATACGATATCACATTCCTTGGTTGGACCAACAGCACGGCGGATGGCAGCGAGCTGTTTTATCCAAACTTCCATTCGAAAAACGCTGGAGTATCGAACCGGACGTTCTACAACAACCCGACATTCGACAAACTTGTCGAAGAATCACGTACGACGATCGATCCAGAAGTGCGGAAACAAAAGTTGAAAGAAGCGAATGAATTCTTGTTGAAAGATGCTGCCGTTGTTGTAATGAACCATGGCGTCGTGACGGCGGCTGTTGATCAATCGGTGAAAGGATTGGAGATCGATCCGACAGGACAATGGTCGCTCTATCACGTTCATAGAGAGTAGGGGATAGCATGGCTGAAACATTGTTGCGTGTCGAGAACCTTGTCACGACCTTCAGCACGGCGGAGGGAAAAGTCTCCGCCGTGCGGGGGGTTTCTTTTTCCGTCCGCAAAGGAGAAACACTCTGCATTGTCGGCGAATCAGGGTGCGGGAAAAGCATCACCTCGCTGTCGATTATGGGGTTGCTTCCTAACAACGGGAAGATTGAGAGCGGATCGATTGAGTTTGCAGGACGCGACTTGGTGAAATTGCCGAAAGAAGAGTTGCGCCGCATTCGCGGCAATGAAATCTCGATGATTTTCCAAGAACCAATGACAGCGCTCAACCCTGTGTTTACAGTTGGTTATCAACTTCGTGAGCCATTGATGCTTCATAAAAGACTGTCAAAACGGGAAGCGCACGAACAAAGCATTGAGCTGCTCAAGCAAGTCGGCATCCCATTTCCGGAAAAGCGGATGAAACAATACCCGCATGAGTTGAGCGGCGGGATGAGGCAACGTGTCATGATCGCCATGGCGCTTGCCTGTCATCCGAGCTTGCTCATTGCGGATGAACCGACAACTGCTTTGGATGTGACCATTCAGGCACAAATTTTGGATTTGATCAATGAGTTGAAACAAAAATTGAATATGGCCGTCATTTTGATCACTCATGACATGGGCGTGGTCGCGGAAATGGCGGATCGAGTGATGGTCATGTATGCTGGTGAGAAAGTGGAAGAAGGCGATGTCGAAAGTATTTTCGCCAACCCGCGCCATCCGTACACAAAAGGGTTGTTGAAATCCGTGCCAAGCGTGGATGATGAGGAGTATTCGCTCGAACCGATTCCGGGGACGTTACCCAGTTTAAATGAACAAATTGACGGTTGCCGCTTCCACCCGCGCTGTCCGTTTGCGACCGACCGATGCCGCACGGCGCCGCCGCTGGAGAGAAAAATCAGCAACAACCATTCTGTCCGTTGCTGGCTAGAGGAGGGTGCTCACAGCCATGAGCCAGTCCAAGCAGCCACTTCTTAAGTTGGAAAACGTTAAAAAATATTACCCGATCAGAGGGGGAGTGTTGCGACGCATCCAAGGCTACGTCAAAGCAGTGGAGAACGTTTCCCTTGATGTATTTGCCGGGGAAAGCATTGGCATCGTCGGCGAGTCAGGGTGTGGAAAATCGACCCTTGGCCGGACGATTCTTGGCCTTGAAGAGGCGACGGGGGGCGCCATCTTCTTTCGGGGGGAAGAGATCAGCCGTTTGCCGGAACGGCAACGCAAAAAGTGGAAAAAAGAGATGCAGATGGTGTTTCAAGATCCGTATGCGTCTCTCAACCCTCGCCAACGCATCGGACATGCCTTGGAGGAAGCGTTTATCATCCATACGAACATGACAAAGGCCGAACGCGAAGAGCGGGTATTGCATTTGCTTCAAGAAGTCGGGCTTCGTCCGGAACATTACGACCGATACCCGCATGAATTCAGCGGCGGGCAGCGACAGCGGATCGGCATCGCCCGAGCGATCGCCTTAAACCCGTCGCTCGTTATTTGCGATGAGGCGGTCTCTGCGTTGGACGTATCGGTTCAAGCGCAAATCATTAAACTGTTAAAAGACATCCAAGAAAAACATGAACTGACGTATTTGTTCATTTCCCACGATTTAGGGGTCGTTCGTCATTTTTGCGACCGGGTGCTTGTCATGTATTTAGGCCATACGGTGGAGCTAGCTCCATCTCGGGAGTTGTATGCCAATCCGCTCCATCCATATACAAAAGCATTGCTGTCCGCCATTCCTCGGCCGAAGCCAGGCGCGAAGCGGGAGCGCATTCGTCTTGAAGGGGATTTGCCGAACCCGGCCAACCCGCCAAAAGGATGTCCGTTCCATACGCGCTGCCTGGTGGCGACCGAACGATGCAAACAAGAGCGGCCGGAGTGGAAAGAAGCGGCTCCAGGTCATTTTGTTGCTTGCCATGAAGTGAAGTGAGGAGGGGTTGCCATGGACTACTTATACCATCCATACCCATCGCAGCGAGTGACGGTGTTCGCCAAAAACGGCGTTGTGGCGACATCGCAGCCGCTCGCGGCGCAAGCGGGGCTTGAGGTGCTGAAAAAAGGCGGCAACGCCATCGATGCCGCCATTGCCGCCGCCGCCTGTCTGACGGTCGTCGAACCGACATCGAACGGCATCGGCGGCGATGCGTTCGCTCTCGTCTGGACGAATGGGAAACTGTACGGGCTGAATGCGAGCGGCTATGCGCCAAAAGCGATCTCGATCGAAGCGTTGAAAGAGCGCGGCTATACGGAGATGCCGAAGTACGGTTTTGCCCCGGTGACCGTGCCGGGCGCGCCGGCGGCGTGGGCGGCGCTGGCGAAGCGCTTCGGCCGCCTGCCGCTTGCCGAAACGCTCGCTCCGGCGATCGCCTATGCGGAAAACGGCTACCCAGTATCGCCGGTGCTGGGCAAATACTGGGCGAACGCTTATCGGGTGTACAAAGAAGCGCTGAACGGGCCGGAGTTCGCCTCGTGGTTTGCGACGTTTGCGCCGGGCGGCCGCGCGCCGAAGATCGGGGAAGTGTGGGCGTCTCCGGACCATGCGGCGACGCTCCGCTCCATTGCCGAAACGGAGGCGGAAAGCTTTTACCGCGGCGAGCTGGCGGAAAAAATCGCCGCCTTCTCGAAGCAATACGGCGGCTTTTTGGCGGCGGACGACCTCGCCGAGTATGAACCGGAATGGGTCGAGCCGATCTCCGTCTCCTACCGCGGCTATGAGGTGTGGGAAATTCCGCCGAACGGCCAAGGGATTGTCGCGTTGATGGCCATCAACATCATGAGCGGGTTTGACGTGCCAAGCGTCCCGGATGTCGAGACGCACCACCGGCAAATCGAGGCGATGAAGCTTGCCTTTGCCGATGGGAAAGCGTACATCGCCGACTGCCGCTATATGAACTGCAGCCCAGACGAGCTGTTGTCGGAATCGTTTGCCGCGATGCGCCGGGCGCAAATCGGCGAGGAGGCGCTGACGCCGGAGCCGGGAACGCCGCCAAAAGGCGGAACGGTCTATTTGGCCGCCGCGGACGGCGAAGGGAATATGGTGTCCTATATTCAAAGCAATTACATGGGCTTCGGCTCCGGCCTCGTCGTCCCAGGCACGGGCATCGCCCTGCACAACCGCGGCCATAACTTTGTCTTCGATGAACACCATCCGAACGGGTTGGCGCCGCGGAAAAAGCCGTACCATACGATCATCCCCGGCTTTTTGACCAAAGGCGGCACGCCGGTCGGCCCGTTCGGCGTCATGGGTGGATTTATGCAGCCGCAAGGGCATTTGCAAGTGATCATGAACACCATCGATTTTGACTTGAACCCGCAAGCGGCGCTCGATGCTCCCCGCTGGCAGTGGATGGAAGGAAAAACGGTGCTCGTCGAGCCGCACTTCCCGCGCCATATCGCCGAAGCGCTCGCACGCAAAGGGCATGACATTCGCTTTGCCTTAGACGGAGGTCCGTTCGGCCGCGGACAAATCATTTGGCGCGATCCTGACACCGGCGTGCTTGCCGCCGGGACGGAGCCGCGCACGGACGGGGCGGTCGCCGCTTGGTGAGACTCACGATAAAGGGATGACTTCGATGAACCAGTGGCATTTGTTTCTCGCTTTTTTCCGCGTCGGCATGCTTGGATATGGGGGCGGCCCGTCTTCGATCCCGCTTGTGCGCGCTGAAGTGGTGGCGAAATACCGCTGGATGGCGGATGAAGAATTCGCTGAAATTCTGGCCATCGCCAATGCTTTGCCCGGCCCGATCGCCACGAAGCTTGCCGGCTATATCGGCTACCGTGTCGGCGGCGCGCTCGGTTTAGTGAACGCCGTGTTGGCGACGACGGCCCCGACGGTCGTGTTGATGATCGTGCTGTTGGCCGCCTTATCCTCGTTTAAAGACACACCATGGGTCGCTGGGATGACCAAAGCGGTCGTGCCGGTCGTGGCCGTCATGCTTGCCGAGATGACGTGGCAGTTCGCCAAACAGGCGCGCGCCGCCCTCGGCTGGCGGCCGGCCGCCCTGCTCCTTCTTGCCTGCTTTTTGGCCTTGCAGTGGCTCGGCCTTCATCCGGCGCTTGTGGTCGCAGTGTTGCTTGCGGCCGCGTTTGTCGGCCGAAGCAAGCCGAAGGCGGTGGATAGAGACAAAGGCGGAGAAAGGAGGGCGTCGTCATGATCTACTGGCAGCTGTTTCTCGCCTTTTTTTGGCCCGGCATTCTCGGCTACGGCGGCGGCCCGGCTTCCATCCCACTCATCGAGCACGAGGTCGTTGACCGCTACGGCTGGATGACGGTCAACGAATTCAGCGAGGTGCTGGCGCTTGGCAACTCTCTTCCCGGCCCCATTGCGACGAAAATGGCAGGTTATATCGGATACGAACAAGCCGGCGTCCTTGGCGCTGCCATCGGAGTGTTTGCCAGCGTCGCTCCGTCGCTCGTTTTGCTGTTGGCGCTGCTTGGGCTCTTGTACAAATGGAAAGACGCGCCGCAAGTGAAGCGGCTCACCGCCTACATCCGCCCAGCGATCGCCGTGATGCTCGGGATTATGGCGATCGACCTTTTCCGCGAATCGTACGAAGGGGCCGGGCTCGGCCAAACGGCGTTTCTCACCGCCGCGAGCGCTTTTTTGCTGCTGGGCAAATGGCGCATCCACCCAGCGTACGTCATCGTCTTGGCGCTTGTGTATGGGGCTTTCTTTTTGTCGTAATGCAGGGAAAATCTTTTCGGCGCTGCAACGGGATGCTTCATCCATGGGTGAGCATCCCTCTTTTTGTGGCAGCGCGGGCAAAAAAGAACATCGATGCAGAAATTCCTGTTGGAAAAGGCCGCAAAAAGCGCTCGGGACAGGAGCGTTTTCCTAATTTAGACGCCGGATGGCGAGCGCGGCAACAGCCGCGAAGGCAAACCAGCAGCGCCTTCACTCGACCGTAAATGTCGCCTTCGCCCGCGCGTTCGGCCAGTTTGGATCAGCGAGCCACCACTCAAGCGTATACGTCCCCGGCTCTAGGTCGCGGAACGTTTCCTGAAACGACAGCTCTTCCCCCTGTTTTAACGGCCGTTCCTCATAAATTTGCGCAAACATCTTCCCTTCGCTGAACTGCTTCATCTTTTGTCCATCGCGGTATAAAACGTAGTCATACTTTTTCGAGCTCGTAAACGTCACCGTTTGCACGCGTTCGGTTTGGTTTTTCACCGTGAAGGTAAACACGTATGCCCCGTTTTGTTTTTCATATGTCAGCGATGGCTCAAGCGTCCCGGCGATGATGCCTTTTCCGCCCGCGGGCGCCGGTTTGCCTGATGGCGCTGGGGCAAGCAAATCGTCTTTCGCTTGCGGCCGTTCGTCGGCATTGACATGCACGAGCAGTGCGCTCGCTGCCGCTACCCCTGCTAACGCCGCGGCGATGCCGATCACTTTTCCTTTGCCCATGTCGGTGCCTCCTTTTTACCTCTTTATAATATAGTCGTTTCCCATTTCGCTCTCGTTACAAACCGCAAAAAAATTGTGAAAAAACCGTTGTCCGCCTTGATATTTCTGGTATATATGCCCGATTTGTCTAATAAAATGTTACAAATTGAACAGCAATGAGAGTGGTTGAGGTGGGGATCGTTCACAACCGGCAAGCGACGCGATGAAGACGCTTCTAAGACATCCAACGAAAGCGGCGCCCATCATTGGCAAGACGAGTCTCATTTCACACTTCTCACTTCTCACATCCAACCTAGGGAGGGCGAGTGGTGTGCACGATTACATCAAAGAGCGTACGATCAAGATTGGCAAGTATATCGTGGAGACAAGGAAAACCGTTCGCGTCATTGCGAAAGAATTTGGCGTATCCAAAAGCACCGTGCATAAAGACTTGACCGAGCGGCTGCCGGAAATCAACCCGGAACTGGCCCAAGAAGTCAAACAAATTCTCGATTACCATAAATCGATCCGCCATTTGCGCGGCGGGGAAGCAACGAAGAAAAAGTATAAAAAGCAGACGGTGAAAAACAACTGACTTTTTCCTTGCCATCTGCCGTTTGCAGTATCATTCCGGGAGGCAAATATGGTAGAATAAACAATTAGGAATGATTTTAGGGCAGAGGCAAGGAGGAGCAAGTCATATGTTTTCACGAGACATCGGCATCGACCTAGGCACGGCGAACGTCCTCATTTTCGTCAAAGGCAAAGGCATCGTGCTCAATGAGCCGTCCGTCGTGGCGATCGATAAACACACGAACAAAGTGCTGGCAGTGGGCGAAGAAGCACGACGAATGGTCGGACGTACTCCTGGGAATATTGTTGCCATTCGGCCGCTCAAAGACGGCGTCATCGCGGATTTTGACATTACCGAAGCCATGCTGAAGCATTTCTTAAGCAAGCTCGACCTAAAAGGCTTTTTCGCCAAACCGCGCATTTTGATTTGTTGCCCGACGAACACAACATCCGTGGAACGGAAAGCGATCAAAGAGGCAGCGGAAAAAAGCGGCGGCAAAAAAGTGTACTTGGAGGAAGAGCCGAAAGTCGCAGCCATTGGCGCCGGAATGGACATTTTTCAGCCGTGCGGAAACATGGTCGTTGATATTGGCGGTGGCACGACTGACGTCGCGGTTCTCTCGATGGGAGACATCGTCACCGCCTCTTCCATTAAAATGGCCGGGGACAAGTTTGATATGGAGATTTTAAACTACATCAAGCGCGAATATAAGCTGCTCATTGGGGAGCGAACGGCCGAGGAAATCAAGATTAAGGTCGCAACGGTATTCCCAGGCGCACGGTCCGAAGAAATCGACGTCCGCGGCCGCGATCTCGTCACCGGACTGCCGCGCACGATCACCGTTCGATCGGAGGAGATCGAACGGGCGCTTCGCGAGCCGGTGTCGTTGATTGTACAAGCCGCCAAAAGCGTGCTCGAGCGCACCCCGCCGGAATTGTCGGCGGATATTATCGACCGCGGCGTCATTTTAACGGGTGGCGGTGCATTGCTTCATGGCATCGATTTATTGCTGTCAGAAGAGCTGAAGCTTCCGGTGTTCGTCGCGGAGAATCCGATGGACTGCGTCGCTCTTGGCACCGGGATTATGCTGGAAAACATCGATCGGGCGCCAAAATCGCAATTGATTTAAAAAGCCGTCATGCCCTTTGGCCAAGAGATGGTTCATCTGGATCAACCTTATAGAGTCAACCTTTTGCGTCATTCAGGCGCAGACCGCTTTGGAAGGACGTTTTTCTCATGGCTTGATCAAAATGGATACAACCGCCGCCGGGACAAGCGAGGCGGGCAAAAAAGGAATGGCGGGGGATGCCGCGGCTGCCCTTGCCCGCTTATAATGAAAGATGGAATGGAAAGGAGCGGAGCGGCAGGGCAACGCGCCGCCCGCTTGACCATAGGGAACACCCCATCCGCCGCTGCCCAAAGAGCGGCCGCGGCTTTTTCTGATCGATCGGACAAGCGAGGTGCTGGTCATGTTGAGAGGGTTGTACACCGCCGCGAGCGGCATGTTGGCGCAAGAGCGGCGCGTGGATTGGTTGACGAACAATTTGGCGAACGCCGAAACGCCGGGATACAAAGCCGATGCGGCCGCGATGAGAGCGTTTCCGGAACTGTTGATGAGCCGCCTCGAGGATCAACCGATCCCGACCGCCTCAAGGCGCGCCATCCCGACGCAAACCGTCATTGGGCCGCTCGTTACGGGCGTCTATATGCAAGAACTCATCCCGAACTTCCGCCAAGGGGATGTGAAAGAAACCGGCTTGGCGACCGATATCGCCCTTGTGGACGGACAAGTCCCCGTCGACCGGGCGAGCGGCCAGCGAGGCGCGCTGTTTTTTGCCGTCGCCAACGGTCAAGGGGAGGTCCGCTACACAAGAAACGGTCATTTCACCTTGAGCCCGGACGGCTACTTGACGACGCAAGAGGGCTGGTATGTGCTTGATGCCAATGGCGAGCGCATTCCGCTCTCAAGCGAGCGGTTTGCCGTCCGCGACGATGGAACGATCATCGATGAGAATGGGACGGCCACCCGTCTCGGCGTTGCATTCGCCGCCAATCCGCAAACGTTGGTCAAGGAAGGAAACGGCTTATTCCGCAGCACGACAGGGCCGTTGCCGCAGGCGCCCGGCAATGTGACGTATACGGTGAAACAGCGTTTTCTCGAGCGGTCGAACGTCGACATTGAGCGGACGATGACCGATTTGCTCGCTGCCTACCGCGCATTTGAAGCAAACCAAAAAATCGTCCAAGCGTACGACCGCAGCTTGGACAAGGCCGTCAACGAAGTCGGCCGCCTGAAATGATGAAAGGGGGACAAGCCCGTGCTCCGTTCGATGCTCACCGCCGCCAACACGATGAATGCCTTGCAACAGCGGCTCGATACGATCAGCCATAACATCGCCAACAGCAACACCGTCGGCTTTAAACGGCGCGAAGCGAGCTTTGCCGAGCTCTTGACCCAACAAATCGACCGCCTGCCGAACGACGAAGCGCCCCGGCAAACGCCAGAGGGCGTGCGCTACGGCAACGGGGCGCGTCTCGCTTCGACGATGCTCATCACCAAGCAAGGTGCGCTGGTGGAAACCGGCCGCCGCCTGGATTTTGCCTTGACGGACGAAAACCAATGGTTCCGCGTCCGTCTGGCCGATCAAAACGGTGCGGAAACGATCGGCTACACCCGCGCCGGCAACTTTTCGCTTGCGCCCATGAACGGCCAGCTTGCTTTGACGACAAGCGACGGTCTGTTTGTGCTTGATGAAAGGAACGCGCCGATTGTGCTTCCCGCCGATGCGCATGACGTACAGATGTCCCCGACTGGGACGTTGACGGCAACCAATACCGACGGCCGCGTCGTCGCCCGCGTCAATTTGGGCGTCACCATGATCCGCCGTCCGCAGCTTCTGGAAGCCCGCGGCGGCAATGTCTATGTGCTTCCCAACGTCCCAGGCGCGGCCGAAGAACTGAACGGCAACTTGCGCGGCCAAATCAGCGTCAAGCAAGGCGCGCTCGAACAAGCGAACGTCGACCTTGGCGAGGAAATGGTCGGCCTGATGGCGACAAGCCGAGCGTATCAGCTCAACGCCCGCGCCGTTTCCATCTCTGAACAAATGCTCGGGCTGATTAACGGCATGCGCTCCTCATAAGGAGGATCGCGATGAGTGACGAGAGGCATCAAGAACCTATGCGCTCGCCGTCTTCCCGGATGGCGAGGCGGAAAGGCCGAGTAAGAAAGAGCCCGCTGACTCCCGCCGAACCGGAAGCCAAAGCCCTTCTGCCGGAAGGGGAGGCGGCCGCGCCGCGCCGGTTCGTCCGCACCCGGCTCATCCCGATCTGGCTTCGGCTGATCATCGTGATCGTCTTGATGGCCGCAAGCCTCGCCGCCGGCGCGGTCGTCGGCTACAGCGCCATCGGCGATGGGAAGCCGCTCGATGTATTCCGCCCGTCCACGTGGAAGCACATCATCGATATCGTCGAGAAAGGAACGGATCGCGGCTGATGAAGCCGCCAAACGAGAGAAAGGAGTTTGTCCATGCTTGACATCCAGCAAATCCAGTCCATCATCCCGCACCGCTACCCGTTTTTGCTTGTCGACCGCATTCTGGAAATCGAAGAAGGCAAGCGCGCCGTCGGCATCAAAAACGTCAGCGCCAACGAATCATTTTTCGCCGGCCACTTCCCTGAATACCCGGTCATGCCTGGCGTGTTGATCGTCGAAGCGCTCGCCCAAGTCGGCGCCGTCGTCCTCCTGCAGAGCGAGGAAAACCAGGGCCGCCTCGCCTTCTTCGCCGGCATCGACAACTGCCGTTTTAAAAAGCAAGTCAAGCCGGGCGACCAGCTCCGCTTGGAAGTCGAAATCCTCCGCGCCCGCGGCGCCATCGGCAAAGGCAAAGGCATCGCCACCGTCGACGGCGAGCTTGTCTGCGAAACGGAGTTGATGTTCGCTCTTGGCGACAAACGAGCTGACTGAACAAAACGCGTTCCTTCGGGGAGCGCGTTTTTTTGTCGGCTGCGCTATATAGCGTGCGAATGAAAAGTTTCTTTCTGGGAAAGATAAACAAGGACCGGCCTTACATAAGGTCACCACAACCAATAGAAAGGAGCAGATAGGATGAAGAAAAAAGCGTTGCTGATCCGGCTGTTCAGCGCCCTTGTCGCCCTCTTTTTAGCGGCTGGATGCAATATGAACCGCGACAACAACAATCCTCCGCCGCCAAACAACCAAAACGATGTCAACGACCAAGACGTAAACCCGGCTGATGACATCAACCAAAACGATAACGTCGACAACGACAAAGACAATGACGGCATCCCGGACAACCGCGATACCGATTTGAACGACAACCAAAACAATCAACTCCCGCCGGGAGACGACACGAACAACGGACCGGGCGACGATGAGCGCGATACGGTTCCGGACCGCGAAGACCCGATTGAAGATCCGCGGGATGCGAATGACAAAGACAATAAAGACGAATAGCGCAAACAAAGGCTGCCTGTCGGGCGGCCTTTTCATTTGGCCAAAATTAGTACCGATTTCGGCTAGATATGTCTGTTGATATCCGCTATAATGGGGATGTCCATCGATTGTCGAAAAATGCGGACAGGAGAATCATAGGGGGGGGGACACAATGGAAGAAACAATCAGCCTGCGCGAGCTGTTCGATACATTGCGCAAACGGCTTTGGCTCATCGTCCTGATCACCGCGCTCGCCACCGTCGTGAGCGGCGTGGTCAGTTATTTTCTACTGACGCCGATTTACCAATCGTCGACGCAAATTCTCGTCAACCAGGCGAAATCCGAGCAGCAGCTCTACAACTTCAACGAAATCCAAACGAACGTGCAGCTCATTAACACGTACAGCGTCATCATTAAAAGCCCGACGATTTTGGAAAAAGTGAAAGACGAGCTCCACCTTGACCGGACGCTTGACGAACTGAACGAACAAATTCAAGTCTCAAGCGAAAAAGACTCACAAGTGTTCTCTGTCACCGTCCAAGACCCAGATCCAGCTATGGCGGCCAAGATCGCCAACAAAACGGCGGAAGTGTTCAAAAACGAAATCGTCAAAATCATGAACATCGACAACGTCACCATTCTCTCGAAAGCGGAAGTGAAAGAGCATCAAGCCCCGGTCAAGCCGAAGCCGCTTCTCAATATGGCCATCGCCTTCGTCGTCGGCCTCATGACTGGCGTCGGACTTGCCTTCCTGCTTGAGTATTTGGACAACACGATCAAAACGGAAGAAGACGTCGAAAAACATCTCGGCCTGCCGGTGCTCGGGGCGGTCAGTTTAATCACGGCGGAAGGCGGCCAAAAAGCGAGACGCGAATCCGCCATTCCACAAACAAGAGGTGAAACCATTGGCTCGTAAACCAGCAACATCGATCCGCAAAGCGGAGCGGAGACTGATCACGGTCGACAACCCAAAATCCCCCATCGCGGAGCAATACCGAACGATCCGAACGAATATCCAATTTTCATTCATTGATGCGCCGCTCCGTTCCCTAATTGTCACGTCAACCGGACCTGGCGAAGGGAAATCGACCACCGTGGCGAACTTGGCTGTCGTCTTCGCTCAACAAGGGAAAAAGACATTGCTCATTGATGCCGACTTGCGCAAACCGACCGTCCATTACACGTTCCGCTTAAACAACTACAAAGGACTGACCAACGTCTTAACGGGTTCGGCGCCGCTGTTGTCGACGTGCCAAGCGACCGAAATCGACCACTTATCAATCTTAACGTCGGGCCCGATCCCGCCGAACCCGGCCGAGCTGCTCAGCTCGAACGCGATGGCGCAATGCCTCGAACAGTTGTATGAGACGTTTGATCTTGTCATCTTCGATACCCCGCCCGTCCTCGCCGTGACGGACGCACAAATTTTAGCCAACCAATGCGACGGCACGGTGCTGGTCATCGAAAGCGGCGGCACCGAAATCGAAGCGGCCATCAAGGCAAAAGAACTGCTCGAAGCGGCCAACGCCAAACTGCTCGGCGTTGTCTTGAACAAGCGGAAGCACCGTGACGGCGGGTACTATTACTACTATCAATACAAGTAACCACAAACGGCTTCCCGACCGCGGGAAGCCGTTCTGATAGAGAAAAGGGGAGAGAACCGTTGAGAAACTTCGTCTTCATCCTTTTGCTCACCGCCGCTTGCCTTGCCTTTCTGATCACCGGTCACTTGTACTGGGAGCGAAAAATCGAAGCCACGGTGCAAGCGGCGCGGGCGAAAGTCGAAACATCCGCCAAGCAGGAAACAGAGACGAGCCAAACGGAAGTGATCCTCGCCCGCGCCAAGCAGCTGCCAGCGGCCGCGCAAGCTGCCATCAAGCGGGCGGTGGAGGAACACCGTCCGGTCCACCTTGTTATCGCTGGCTCCGAATCAACGCCAGAAAACGGCGGCTGGCCTGAGCGGCTGAAACAAGCGCTCGATGACGCCTATGGGAAAGGCGTGTTTCACATCACCGTCCACGAATACGACGGCTTGACCACCGCCGACGCCGACCGACAGCGCATCGCCGCCGACTGGGTCAAGGACAAGCCGGATCTTGTCCTGCTTGAACCGTTTTTGTTAAACGACAACGGTGTCGTGACGATCGACGACACTCTTGCCCATATCAAATCGATCATCGACGAGCTCAAATCGGCGGCCCCGAATGCGGTCGTGATCTTGCAGCCGCCGAACCCGATTTACAACGCGACCTACTACCCGCGCCAAGTCGAGCAGCTTGAAGCGTTCGCGAAAGAGAACGGCTATCCTTACCTCAACCATTGGCACGCCTGGCCTGACGATCAAAGCGAAGAGCTGAACCGCTACGTCGACCCGCAAACCGACTTGCCGACCGAGGAAGGAGCCGCGCTTTGGGCCGATGCGCTCGCCAAGCGCTTCATCGCCCAATGAAAACGCGCACCTCTTAAGGTGCGCGTCGCATTTACTTCGCCGCCGTCGCTTTCAGCTCCAGATGCTCTTTCAACTCATTCGAAATCGCCAGCCGTTCGCTCTCCGGCACGATCAAGTAATAAATGCCATTGATTTTCGTCCCTTGTCCCGTAATATGCAGCTGCTTAATTTGCTTGCGGGCGTCTTTGTAATTCGCTTGAATCTCTTTCATTTCCTCAAACGTCAAGTTCGTTTTCACGTTTTTCCCGATCGCTGCGAGCACATCGCTGTAATTCGTGAGCGACGAGAAGCTGGCGCCTTTCTCAATAATCGCTTGAATGATCTGCTTTTGCCGGTCCTGGCGCCCGAAATCGCCGCGCGGGTCCTCTTTCCGCATGCGGGAGTATTTCAGCGCTTCGTCCCCGTTTAACGTAATCTCGCCTTTCGGGAAGTGCGTTCCTTCATACGTAAAAGCGAACGGGTTGTTCACCGTCACTCCGCCGACCGCATCGACGATGTCGCGGAAGCTTTCCATGTTGACCTTAATGTAGTAGTCAATGGGAATATCTAAAAAGTGTTCCACCGTCGCCATCGTCATCTCCACTCCGCCAAAGGCGTACGAGTGGTTGATTTTATCTTTCGTCCCTTTTCCGATAATCTCCGTTCTCGTATCGCGCGGCACGCTCACCATGTCAATCGACTGCTTGTTCGGATTCACCGTCATCACAATCAGCGTATCCGCGCGCCCGCGATCCCCTTTGCGTTCATCAACGCCGATCAACAAAATGGAAATCGGCGTCTTCCGTTCAAACGAAACGTTTTCTTTCCGCTTCTCCGACTTCCAGTTGACGTTCTCGTGCATTTGGTTCGCCGTCTGTTTCACATGATGATAAATGGAATAGGCGAATATTCCTGCTCCAGCGAATAACACGACGAGCAATCCCGTCACCCAGCGGAGCCATGTTTTCTTCTTTTTTCGACGTTCTGCTCTCATGGGCACTCTTCCTTTTCCATTCAGAAATTTTCGTGCATACCATTTCGATTATAGACCGTTTTCGAAAAGAAGACAACTGACAGCCGCATTGGCGGGCGTTCCAGCTTGCCCCCTAATCAGTGGAATTTGCCTTCCATTTCGACAATGTTCGACAAACCTCACCCATTGATAGCCTGTTTTTCCTATGTTACCATAATAGGTGTTTAGTAGAGCGAAAAAAGGAGGAGTGGACGATGATCGACATTCATAGCCATATTTTGCCTGGCGTTGACGACGGAGCGGCGGCGATGGAGAACGCCATCGCCATGGCGCAAGCCGCAGCCAAGGAGGGGATTACAACGATCATCGCCACTCCCCATCATCAAAATGGAACGCATGACAACCCAAGACCAGCCGTCCTTTCCTTGGCGGCGGAACTAAATGACGAATTGAAACGGCGCGGCATCGCCTTGAACGTGCTTCCAGGCCAAGAAGTGCGCATCCACGGCGACTTGCTTGACGGCCTTGCCCGAGGCGAGGTGATGACGCTTGCCGATACATCATACATGTTGATCGAATTTCCGCCCGATCATGTGCCGAAGTATGCGGAGCAACTCCTCTTTGATGCCCAAGTGAAAGGGTTTATCCCGATCATCGCCCATCCGGAGCGAAACGCCGAGATCATCGAAACCCCCGAGCGGCTTTACCAGCTCGTCAAACGCGGCGCCTTGGCCCAGCTGACGGCATCAAGCATTACGGGCCATTTCGGCAAGAAAATCAAAACGTTCTCGTTTCAGCTGATCGAAGCGAACTTGGCCCATTTCATCGCCTCGGACGCCCACAACACGAAAACGCGGCCGTTTCGCCTCCGCGAGGCGTACGAGGTGATCCGGAAAGAATACGGGACAGACATGGTGTACTACTTCCAAGAGAACGCCGAGCTGCTCGTTCGCGGCCAAGCCGTGTTCCGCGACGAACCACAGCGGGTGAAAAAGAAAAAGTTCCTTGGCCTCTTTTAGAAATAGTTGGCAGTATGATATAAAATAATTTAGAAATACTTCTTTTCTTTTGCCCGTTCGTTGTCGAAACATGGCTTGTTTCTTGTAGAACGATTCAGAATGATGTCGACCGACATCCAATAGCGGCGGCTCTTTCTTTAAGACAGTTTGGCTCGCGCAGCAAGAGATTCATAGCGGCGGCTTCTTTGTCTTAAAGACAGGCCGTTTTCTTCGTTGATGCCGTTTCGTTCGGTGATGTCTCCTTACCGTTATCAATGGAGGCACTCGGCCATGCCGTGGGTGGGGACGATGACGGTCCTGGCACCTTAGACGCCCGTCGTCGAGGGTGTGGCGTGAGGGCGGGTTAGATGCCCGATCTAACTTATTTTGTTTCTATGTGCTTCACTGGCCATGCTATAATCAGAGCAAGGAGGTGAAGCCATGAGCCAAGAGCTGAAAGAATTGCTTCGTTCCGTCTTGCAAGAAGAACTGAAACCAGTCCACGACAGGCTTGAGCGGTTGGAAGGCACAGTCGGACACATTCGCCAAGACGTATCCCAGCTTCAGAAGGAAGTCACCCAACTGCAAGAAGGTCAACGGACATTAGAAACCACGGTTTCCCAAATTCAAAAGGATGTTGCCCAGCTCCAAGAAGGGCAGAAGGCGTTGCAGCGTGATGTCGCCCAACTGCAAGAAGGTCAACGAACATTGGAAACGACGGTTTCCCAAATCCAAAAAGACATCACTCAGCTGCAACAAGGCCAACAAAAATTAGAAAACGAGATGGCCGGCATGAAGCAGACGCAAGAACGAATCCTCGAAGAGCTGCGCGTTTCCAAACACAATCAAGCACTCATTTTAAACGATGTCACCAGCATAAGAAAATCCGTCGATGTCACCGTCTCGTACTTGCAGCGCCGATCCGATGTGATGTTCGACAAACTGATCGATCATGAAAAAGAGATTTTAAATCTGAAATCAAAAATGCCAAACTAAGTCCCAAAAAGGGGCTGTTTTTTATGCCCATATGCATCGGCGCATCGGCGCAGCCAGCGTTGCACCGATGCGCGGGGGCATATGGGCCAAAATACATAGGGGGTTCCATCAATTGAAAAAAGTGCGCAAAGCGATGGTCTCGGCGGCGAAATCCAGCTCACCGACGCCATCCAAAAGCTGAACGAAATCCAGCGCGTCTTCGCCTATGAATTCGAAGGCAAGCGCTACGACGTTGGAGAAAAGATCGGGTTTATTAAGACAACGATTGAGTTTGCGTTGCAGCACGAAGATTTAAAAGAGGAACTACTTTCGTTTATGGAGAACATTGTGGCGGAAGCGAAAAACCATACGAAAGCTTGAAAAAGAGACGATATGTCTCTTTTTTTTAGTTTCTAAATATGAAGGGAGACGCAGGGCGTTGGCATATCGAAAACGATTAACGTTTTTAATGATATTGGACTCATTGATCGTGTTAACGGCGATTTATGTCAGCTTGTTTACGCTTCATCCAGGAATACAAATATGGAAGTATGAATCGGTTCTGTTATCGGCGCTGACGTTGCTTATGAGCCATCATATTTTTGCCTTTCTATACCGCCTGTATCATAAAGCATGGGAGTACGCAAGCATCAGCGAATTAACGGCGATTATTAAGGCGGTCACGTTTTCGATTATCACAACAGCGATCGTGCAATTTTCCGCCTTTCAAGATATTTATGTCCGTGCGTTGATGATTACATGGATGATCCATATTATTCTCATCGGTGGATCGCGGTTTGTCTGGAGAGTGTTCCGCGACCGCTACATAAAACCAAACGCGAATAAACGGCGGACGCTGATTATCGGTGCGGGAGCCGCGGGAACGATGGTGGCGCGGCAGTTAGTAAACAATCCAGAAGCGGAACTAAAGCCAATTGCGTTTATTGATGATGATCCCAATAAACAAAAATTACAGTTTTTTAACATTCCTGTGATCGGAACGACAAAAGACATTGAAGATGTTGTTCGAGCGTTACGCATTGAGCACATTATTATCGCGATTCCATCGTTAACGAAAAAACAGCTGAACCGGATTTTTGAACAGTGCGCGAAAACAAACGCGAAAACACAAATCGTCCCAAAACTTGAAGATATCGTGACAGGGAAAGTGTCTGTCAGCCAATTCCGTGATGTGCAAGTGGAAGACTTGCTCGGCCGCGAACCGGTCGAACTCGATATCGAAAGCATTTCCAGCTACATCGAAAACAAAGTCATTTTAGTCACCGGAGCTGGCGGTTCGATCGGCTCAGAAATCTGCCGGCAAGTATGCCAGTTTCGTCCGAAAAAAATCATCCTGCTTGGACACGGCGAAAACAGCATTTATCAAATCGACATGGAACTGCGCAATCACTATAAAGACCAAATCGACATTGTCCCAGTCATTGGCGACATTCAAGACCGCGAGCGCATGTTTGAAGTAATGGGAGAACATAAGCCGGATGTCGTCTACCACGCGGCGGCGCATAAACACGTTCCGTTAATGGAATACAACCCGAAAGAAGCGGTCAAAAACAACATTTTCGGCACAAAAAACGTCGCCGAAGCGGCCGCTACATTTGGTGTCCAAACCTTTGTATTAATTTCGACGGACAAAGCCGTCAATCCAACCAATGTGATGGGAGCGACAAAACGCTTTGCCGAAATGATTATTCAACAATTGGACAAGCAGAGCAAGACAAAATTTGTCGCCGTCCGCTTCGGAAACGTCTTGGGAAGCCGCGGCAGCGTCATTCCGCTATTTAAAAAGCAAATCCAAGCCGGCGGTCCCGTTACCGTCACCCATCCGGATATGACGCGCTATTTTATGACGATTCCGGAAGCATCCCAGCTCGTCATCCAAGCCGGCGCGCTTGCTAAAGGCGGCGAGATTTTTGTCTTAGACATGGGTGAACCAGTCAAAATCGTTGATCTCGCGAAAAACTTAATCAAACTGTCCGGATACACCGTCGAAGAAATCGGCATTGAATTTACCGGCATCCGTCCAGGTGAAAAGCTGTTTGAAGAGCTGCTTAATGAAAACGAAGTCCATCCAGAGCAGGTGTTTCCGAAAATATTTATCGGAAAAGCAACAATGGTGGACGAAAAAATCCTTCACGACTTTATGGAACAATTTGAGTCGATGGATAAGGAAGAGGTTAGGGAAAGATTGTTGGGGATTGCTAATAACCAAATTAAATCAGTTGTTTCTTTAAAGACTTCTGCAAATTAATAGATTTTTACAGATTTATTTAAATCAGACTAAATTGGGTGGTGTTGCACAACTGAGAGTAAAAGCTCAAAGTTATGCATAAAGATGATGTAGCATAACACATGCGGTAAATATCGATGAAATCCATACCATCTCGGCTGTTCCAATCCGTCACTCTTTAACTCATTAAATACTCGTTCAATCTCACGATGAAGTCCAAAGAGCCATTGGCCAAACCTCATTTTCAAAAGACAACAACCATAGGCGTCTTTCCGTTGCTCGCTATTGTGGCGGTTGATAGGAAAAATCAATAGGATTTCTGACTGCTCTACTGTTTGACGAACCTTTTCGCTGTCATATGCAGATTCGTTGTGGTCAACACATGAGATAAAATGATTTCCTCGGCAGTGGTGCAGAGATGGAGCTTATATCCTTTAAATAAACCAGTGATACCTATTGGATACTCCTCACTTTGCTTGCGAATCGTAAAGACTACTTCAAAGGGCCGTGCTGTCGATCAGCACGATTTGCGGATACCGTACTTCTGGATCTTTGGGCAGCTGTGCATGAAAAACAGGAATCCCTGTTCCCGGAACCACTTCGCCGCACGGGAAACGTAGAAAGATGAGGGACTTCCTGAAGCCCATAAGCCCGTTGAAAGCAGCGAAAACGCCGCAGAATGCGTACTAATTTTCGCAAGGAATATCACAATGGAAAAATACGTTTTCAAAAAGCATTTCAACAACAATTTTGTCGACGTCGGCGGTTTTCCTGTTACATACGGTGTTTCCAGTAATGGCGAAAATATTTTTATAAGAATTTAGGGTGTGAAATTATGTCTGTCCAAGTGTTAATCTCAACTATGAATGAGTCAGATCCTATTAAATTACTTGAGAAGATGAATATATCTTCTGATGCAGTAATAGTGAATCAATGTGGATATGAAAAAGAAGAAATTTTTTATATAAAAAATCATAAAATAACTTATTTGTGTTGTAATGAAACAGGATTAAGTAGGAGTCGTAATAAGGCGATTTCTTATTCAAATGATAATGATATTGCTTTATTAGCTGATGATGATTTAGTTTACGTTGATAATTATAGTGAATTGATTAAAAAAGCATTTGATGAGAATCCGGATTATGACATTATTAGGTTTAAAGTCGAGGGAATTAATAAAGAATTCAAATCTTATGGAAAAAAAAGCAAGAGATTGGGGTATCTTACTTCTCTAAAAACTTCATCTGTTGAAATTGCTTTCAGACCTCAAAAGATAAAAAATGCAAATATTAAGTTCAATGAGCAATTTGGTGCAGGTTCCGTTTATAGAATGGGAGAAGAAAATATTTTTTTATTTGAATGTCTGCGCAAAGGATTAAAGATTAAATACGTACCTATAAAAATTGCAGATTTGTATATTGGTGAATCATCTTGGTTTAATGGATTCAATAGTAAATATTTTTTTGATAGAGGAGCTGTATTTGGTGCATTGTCGAATAGATGGGCACTAATACTTATATTTCAGTTTGCACTAAGACATTATAAGAAATATAAGTCTGAAATGACTTTACTAAATGCAATAAAAGAGATGATAAGAGGATATAAAGATTACAGAAGAAACTTAGGGGAGAAATAGAATGAAATTACTATTAGTAGGAGATTTAATTGGTAATACTGGTCCAGCTAATGTTAATAAAGCATTAAAAAAATATCTGCCTACGGATACAATCTTTTTAGAAAAGAAAACAAAAACTAGTAGAGTTATAGAGCTTTTTATTAAAATGAGAAAGGTAGATGCTGTCATCTTCTCTGGGATGTCCAAAATAAATATAATTGGATTTAAATTGGCAAAGTTACTAGATGTTAAATCTGTTTATTTAATGCATGGTTGTCGTAGTATAGAAGGTAAAATAAACCAGAACTATAATCAAAGGGATGTTAATGCCGAAAATGAAGTTTTGGAGCTAGCTCCCAGAATTATATGTGTTTCTGAATTTTTTATGAACTGGATGAAAAAAAATTATCCTCAATATAAAGAAAAAATTACCTATGTAAATAATGGGATAGATTGGGATGGAATGGTTAGTGAAAAAGTTCCTGTAGAAAGAGACTCGAAAACTTTGCTGGCAGTTGGAGGAGGCATGCCCCAAAAAAACATCTTGTCAATTTGTAGGGCTATTGATTTGATAAATAGGAAGGATAAAATGAACTTAAAGCTTATTGTTATTGGTAAAGGGGGCAAAGATATCGAAGAAATTATCTCTTATCCTTTCGTTAATTATGTTGGAGAGGTAAAATATGAGGAGATGTCAGCTTACTATCAGAAATCAAGGATATTTGTGCAAAACAGCATTTTTGAAACTTTTGGACTTGCTCCTATTGAAGCTTTAGTTAATGGTTGTGATTTGCTCATATCTCAAGGAACGGGAGCCAAATCAATAATTTCAGGTTTGGAGGAAAATGATATTATTTATAATCCTTTTGATATTGAAGAGATATCGAGCAAGATTAAAATCCTACTCACCAAAAGTAATAATGAAAGATTACTCAAAAGCATAAATAAGGAAGAAACATCCATCGAATTTGCCGTTAGCCGAATAATTGATATATTAAGAGGTTAGTGTGGTAATAAATTATGAACATAGAAAAAAAGTACCGAAAAATAGATATTATTAGTTCAGGGTATGTAAGTCTGTTTTTTTTGATATTTTTACTTAGTTGGTACAATTTTGGTTTATTTAACTTTTTTAGTAATGTTGGTTTAATTCTTTTTTTATCAAATATTTTTCTTTTGATTTGTTTTTTGCCTTCGATCCTTTCAAAAAGGATAAACTTATCTCTTTTTACTTTAATACTACTAATAATGGTGTTAATAAATTCAATTTTTTCTAACTCAGGTTTAGGTAGCATCATTTTAATATTTAACATAGCAATAATGTTAATAATTTTTGAATTTTTTAATTTAAGTAGAAAGCAAATTAAATTACTTTCTATTATAATGTTTATTTATTTTTTGTTCTATTGTTTTTTGAAGAACGAATCTTTCAATCCAAATAGTATAGGATATATCATTTTAGTAACGTATATCTACTCTAATTTCTACTTAAGTACTTTAAAACTGAAATTTNAATTACTTTCTATTATAATGTTTATTTATTTTTTGTTCTATTGTTTTTTGAAGAACGAATCTTTCAATCCAAATAGTATAGGATATATCATTTTAGTAACGTATATCTACTCTAATTTCTACTTAAGTACTTTAAAACTGAAATTTATTATTATTCCTGTAACAACATATTTTGCTCTTAATGCAATTTATTATACTGAAAGTCGAGGAGCATTTTTTGGGTTAGTGGTTTTTGTATTATTATCTTTTCTAATACCATCAAGGGTATGGAGTAGAAAGGTTATAATATTATTATTAAATGCTTTATTCACTGTTGGTTCTATAATATTTGTTTATTTATATATTTATATGTGGCAAAATCGAATTATTTTTGAATTTAGCCTTTCGAAAAAGCCTTTTTTTACTGGAAGAGAAGCGATTTGGGCAGAATTATTTTATATGTTTAAACAGCATCCTTTAGTAGGTATTGGTTCTAATTATAATATAGTTTCATACGGGATATTGAATGTTCATAATTCAATGTTTAGTATTTTGGTTATTTATGGAATACCAGTGTTTTTACTAATTACTATTCTAATTTGGGAGAGATTAATAAAATTATCAAATGCAATTGTGAATCAAAGTTTTGTTAAGATAGCCGTTTCTGGTTTTTATAGTTTATTACTAGTTGGTTTTTTTGAGACAACTTTATTATGGCCAGCTACTGTATTTCCTACATTATTTTTAATTGCCATAGCTTATTCGAGTCGTAGTTTCTATATAGACTCTCATGACGAAAAAATTTCGTCACCATCGGAAGGATGAAAACAACATCCATCCGAAATATTGCCTTATAGCAGAGGTCATGAGGCCGTTGATCTTAGTGGTATGTAAAAATTCGATGTATAGACAGATTCCAGTAGCTTAATGCACCATGGAATGTCGCTCCCTTTAGGGAAGCACGCAGAATAGAATGTCTGGAAAAAGCTGCTGCACCAGTTGCTCCGCCTCCACCAAAAAGGAACAAAAAGCTGAGGATTTGT
This sequence comes from Geobacillus thermopakistaniensis, assembly GCF_000498995.1. Classification (NCBI taxonomy): domain Bacteria; kingdom Bacillati; phylum Bacillota; class Bacilli; order Caryophanales; family Anoxybacillaceae; genus Geobacillus; species Geobacillus thermopakistaniensis. The sequence goes on along the minus strand of NZ_AYSF01000001.1, from coordinate 2,013 downwards.
TTAGTGGAGTGCGTCCGCGCGGCTGCCCGTCAAAAGAGTATAGGCCAAGTACCATCGAATAGCCGCCCAGATGAGGTAATCGAGCCAGTGTAGCTCCCAAGTTCGACAGTTTAAGGCTCACTTTAGGCAAATGAAAATTTGAGAAATCCTGTTTCCATAGGTATATGATTTATTGCCCTTTTAAAAAAGGGTTTTTGTTTATAAGTAACTACTCACCTTCCTAATAGAGTTTCCTTGGAGTCGCTGCAGCCTGTGCAGGAAGTGATCCGATGGACAAGAACGTGATCGGGATTCTCGACCGGTTTCAAGGTGTGATCGCGATGTCCCGACTGCCTTCTGGGACGGCGCCCCGACTTTACCCGTGAGGACAAAGGGAGGGTGCCAGATTCGAGGAAGGAGGTCGATGGCTATTGGTGCTGTTTTTTTCGTGCGCGCTTCCAGCTGTTCGACACGAGTTTGGAGCCTCTCCATTTGGCGATAAAGTTCCGTTACCAGTTGAACGACAGCCTCAGGACCTTGGTGATACACGGCTAAAATCTGTTTCAGGTTCACCCCATTCACCTCCCGTTTCTAAAATGACCACTGTCTTCATTTTGGCGGAAGACGGGAAGGTTTAAACAGGGGTATGAGCAAATTTATAGCAATAAGCTAAGTAAGTTACTTTCAATTTAGTGAATCAAGTTAGGAGTTTTTAGAGATGGATAAAATAAATTTAACAATATTTACCCCAACATATAATCGTGGTTATATATTGAAAAATTGTTATGAAAGCCTCTGTCGTCAAATAAACAAGAATTTTATTTGGTTAATTGTTGATGATGGTTCAACTGATAATACTGAAGAATTGGTAAATACATGGATAAAAGAAAATAGAATAAAAATAGTTTATATCAAACAAAAGAATGCAGGCAAACATGTTGCACACAATACAGGGGTTTTAAATTGTAATACAGAAATGTTCGTTTGCGTTGATTCTGATGATTACCTCACTGATGATGCTGTTAAGGTTATATATGATAACTGGGGATATATAAAACTTAATAACTCTTTAGCAGGGATGATAGCTTTAAGAGGTCATAATCACCAAGAAGCTCTTGGAACAAGAATGCCAAAAGGAATAAATAAGTGTAAAATATCTGATTTGTATCAAAAATATGGTTTTAAAGGTGATACCATGATGGTTTTTAAAACAGATATATTAAAAAGGAATTTGTTTCCGGTATTCGAGGGTGAGAAATTTGTAACTGAGGCAGTTATATATGACAAAATTGACCAAAATTATGAGATGATGCTTCTGGATAAAATATTATATATATGTGAGTATTTAGAGGATGGATATTCAAGGAATATACAAGAAGTACACAGAAAAAATCCAATTGGGTATATATATTTTCTTACGCAAAGGATAGAATTTGCCAAGAATCGGTCAGAACGTTATCGAGCAGTAGCTAATTATTTAGCTGGATGTTGGAGTGTGAAATACAAACATCCTATAAAAAACTCAAATTACAAAATGTTATGTATTTTGGCTTTTCCAAAGGCGATTTATATATATATTAAGCGATCAATAAAAATTTTCTTTATGAAATTGAAGTTTTGGTTTGATTAGTATAAAAAGAATGGGGAAGTTGATCCGAACTCTAGCTAAACTAGGAAGGTCCAGTGTCCAATGTATTTTGCAAAGATCAAATACATATTGACGAGCAATTATTTGGTTATAGACGACATTCGCTGGTGCTTTGACGAAGTGCTTTCAATGTCTAGGGTGTGCAGTATGATGTAAAGATCGAGTTTTTAAGATTCATCTATATTTTAGGAGAGGTACTGTTGTTATGAGGAAACCATCTAATATTGTGTATCGACAGGCGTGTTGATTATCCAATAAAATCCAAAGGGTATAGAAAAAAGAGCACCTTTCCTGTAGAATGTGAGTAGCGACACAAACAAACCCAGGAGGTGCTCTCTATGAACAAGCATACCACACTCCCGAATTTGATGCAAAAACTTGTTTCG